>CAITNA010000034.1 GCA_903893675.1 uncultured Micrococcales bacterium | reverse complement strand
GTCGTCACGAAATCGTCAGCGAAACTGCTGACGACACTCAGGCCGAGGTTCGCGGGCTGGCGCGCTTCATCTATGAGCCAGATAACGCCGTGATTCGTTCGCACCTAATCGCGCAGCTTGCCGAGCAAACCGGCACGGGTTTGATCTCACCGTCGATTGCCTATTTGTCGAGCGACGAACAACTTTCGTCGCCGTGGCTTCGCGGATTCGAGGTTGTCGAAGACATGGCCTTCGACCGCAAAAAGTTGAAGGCCTATCTGCGCGAGCGTGGCATCGGTGTTCTCGAAATTAAGAAGCGCGGAGCAGACATCACGCCAGAGACACTTCGCAAAGAACTTTCACTGCAGGGCGACAACTCGGCAACGCTGATTGTCACTCGCATCGGCGATGCACACCGCGCGATCATCGCGCAGCCGCTGCCCCGCTAATCGCCTGGGCTAAATGGTTTGAACCGTGGTGACCGGCAGAGTCGAGTCGGCACCGAAGTCGAGGCTTGAAGGCTGACGGCCATCCATGATCAGTTGCGCGCCAAGAGCCGCAATCATCGCGCCATTGTCTGTGCAAAGCGAAAGCGCCGGGATGCGCAACTCGATGCCGTGCTCGGCACAACGCTCGGCGGCCAGTTCGCGCAGGCGCTTATTGGCCACCACTCCACCACCGAGAAGCAAACGCTTCACGCCGAGGTCGAGGCAGGCGTTGACCGCCTTGGTAACCAGCACATCGGCAACCGCCTCGCGGAAGCTGGCGGCCACGTCGGCCTTCGAATAGCTCGAGTGCTCGGCTTCGGCGGTCGCCCGGCCGGCAGCAGCCTGGCCCTCGGCCACCTCGACCCAGCGAGCCACGGCGGTCTTCAGGCCACTGAACGAGAAGTTGTAACGGTTCTTCTCCATGTCTTTCGGCAGGGTGAGCCCGCGCGGAAAACGAATGGCCTTCGGGTCGCCGCCCTCGGCAGCGCGATCAATCTCTGGGCCGCCAGGGTATTTCAACCCAAGGATGCGCGCCACCTTGTCGAACGCCTCACCGGCTGCGTCGTCGATGGTCTCGCCGAGAAGCTCGACGTCGTTCAGCAAATCACGAACCAGCAACAAGGATGTGTGGCCGCCGCTAACCAAAAGCGCGATGGTCGGAGTCTCGAGCTTGCCGCGCTCGAGAATGTCGACGCCAACGTGACCGACCAGGTGATTCACCGCATAGATCGGTTTGCCGAGCGCAACCGAAAGCGCCTTCGCAGCACCGACGCCGACCATCAGTGCACCGGCAAGCCCTGGCCCGTTGGTCACCGCGATTGCGTCGATCTCGCCTAGCGAAACCTGCGCCTTGGCGAGGGCCTCGTGAAGAGTTGGCTTCAACGCTTCAAGGTGTGCGCGAGCCGCAACCTCTGGAACTACGCCACCGAATCGCGCGTGTGCATCCATAGAAGAAGAAATGACATTGGCAAGCAGAGTGTTGCCGCGCACGATTCCGATGCCGGTTTCATCGCACGAAGATTCAATGCCGAGCACTAGAGGCTCGCGATTGGTTGCCTCAATGTTCAGCAGCATCTCGATGGCATCGACGTCATCCGGTTGGTAATAGCGCGGGCGAACGCGCACCTGCTCGAAACCGAGCGAGCGATAGAGCGACTGTGCACTTTCGTTGTCTGCGCGAACCTCGAGAAAGACTTTATTCAGGCCAGAGTGCTTTGCCTCAGCGATGAGTCGCTGCATGAGTTCGCGACCGAGGCCTAGCCCGCGATGCGCGTGCGAAACCGCGATGGTCTGAATGTCGCCCGAGGCAGCAATCGGGTTTTTCGCCAGCCCCGCGTATGCGATTACCTCGTCGTCGAGGTAGGCCACGATGTAGTGACGCTCTGCTCCGACGAGTTCGTCGCGCATGCTCTCGCGCGGCCAAGCGTCTGTGGTGAAGCAGGCCTCTTCGATCGCCATGATGGCGTCGAGGTCGCTCTCACTTGCAAGGCGTATCGCCCAAGGTGTGCTCACGAGCTCACCTTCTTTCCGAACTGGCCTGGGGCCTTCGGTTCGACGGCATCAGGGGCACGCAGATAGAGCGCGGTCACGTCGGTGCTGAGCGTGCCGGCGGCATCCTGGGCAAGGGCCACCTCGGCAAGGGCGGCGGCGGTCACGGGTTGGTTGGTGGTGTGCGGCTCGAGGCCTTCGCTGGCAAGCAGCTGGGCCAAAGCGTCTGGCTTGGCAACGGCAGGGCCCTGAGCGCGCACCGGCAAGCCGTGCTTGTCGAACCCCGAATAGAGCGCCCAATAGACCTCGCCTCGACGGGCATCGGTGGTGACCAAAAGCGGCTTCTCGGCACTTGGCACAACCCCAGCTCGGATGGCCCTCAGCGCAATCGCGTCAAGCGAAACTACGCCCGCAAACTTCGCGCCAGAACCCTCGGCGAACATCACGGCCGCGGCAAGACCGACGCGCAGGCCGGTGAACGGAGCCGGGCCGCGACCGGCGATCACGCGGTGAACCTCGATGCCGGCAAGGCC
>CAITNA010000033.1 GCA_903893675.1 uncultured Micrococcales bacterium | reverse complement strand
GGTCGTCGCGCTCGAAGCGCTCGGTGCGACCTGCTGCTGCAGCGCGTGGCTTGCGAGCCGGACGCTCGTCGTCAAACTTGCGGTGAGGTGCACGACCTCCGCGGCCGTCTTCCTTTGGCTTGAAGGTGCCCTTAGCGGCACCCGAGCGCTTCCCTACAGGAGCAGCATCCGAGGCACCCTTGCGGTGTGCCTTCTTAGGTGCAGCTGACGTGCTAGCGGTTGATGATTTCTTTGCGCCTGGCTTCGCGGCGCGCGCGTTTGTCTTGCCAATTTTTGGCATTTTTAACCTATTTCGTTGTAATCACTAGCCAAATGCCAGAGATCACTCGTTACGAAACGGATCAATGCAAACGACTACCATCGGCAAATCGCCGAATAACTTAAGCCTAGGTGAGTGGGCGCGAAATAGATAGAGCGAATTCGCCCGGGCGAATTACTTGATTAGGCCGCGAACGGTCAGCTCTGCGTGCAGCTCGGCATCGCTTGGCTCGACCAAGAACTTGCCATCGGCGAACTGAATCACCGGGATGTTCTTGCGGCCAGCGATTTCCTCGGCCTTAGCCGCGAACTCAGGGAACTGCTCGACGTTCTTCTCGTCATACTCGACGCCAAGGGTGTTCATGAGCGACTTCGAACGACGGCAGTCACGGCACCAGTCGGCTCCGTAGTAAGTAATCTCGCTCATTTTCTTTCCCTTTTGTTCCTTGGATGCTCATCCCGAGAGATCAGCGCAGACGATTTCTATCAGGAATAGTAAGCGTTTCTCCGTCGAAAGTTATTCCCGAAAGGTCGCGAATCACGATATCGGCCTCGGTTTCGAAGGCTCGCTCGCCGATTCCGACAATCAGGCCTACCCCGGCCTCGGCGGCTGCCTCGACTCCAGCGGCGGCATCCTCGAAAACCACGCAGTCGGCAGGGTCGAAGCCCAGACGTTCGGCACCGAGCAAGTAAGGGTCGGGGGCTGGCTTGCCGCGCTTCACATCAGCGGCGGTGACAAGTTCTGCCGGGACCGGGATGCCCGCGGCCGACAGCCTCGCGCGCCCAAGGTTCGGATTCGCCGAGGTCACTACTGTCCAGCATCCTGGCTTAAGCGACTGAGTCAGTTCGACGGCCCCCGGCAGCGGCTTAGTCTCGACCGCGGAATCTTGCTCGAGCTGGTTGATGCGGTCGTTGGCCTCTTCGAATAGGTCGGGTGATGCGATCCACTCGCGCACCTTGTCTTCGGCACGCTGGCCTGCATTGACCGGATGGTTCCAGTTGATGTGCGGTGCATACTCGCGGCACCACTGCGCCCAGGCGTCAATCGCTGCAGCGTGAGAATCGACAAGAACACCGTCGTTGTCGAATAGCAGCCCGCTCGCGAAATATTTCATCGGGCGTGCCTAGTTTGCCTCTGGCTGTTCGCCACGTTCGCGATTGCGTTCGGTGATGCTCAGATAGATTCCCCAGGCCGCGAGCACAATCAGAACAATTGCAGGCAAGAAGTCATTGAGGAACCAGCCGACCGTAACGGCCGGGTTGTTGATAGCAATCGACGAATAAAACGTTTCCGACGAAGAATAGCTATCGGTTTGCATCGGAATCACCGAGAAGGTGAGCTTGCTGATCGCGGCCGCGCCCAAGGTGAAAGCGAGAATCGAGACGACCGCGCCGAAAACAATCGAGAGCACGAAGTTGAGAGTCGCCGCCCCCGCAGCACCTGCGTTGCGAGGTCGCGGTGCCTCGGCACGAGTCGAGCGCGCCTTAGCCGCAAAACGCGTTCCGGCGATCACGCCGAAACCAACGATGCTGATGATGACCACCCAAACCCAGGTCTGCAAAGTGGTTCGGGTCGCGTCATAGATAAACAAACCTAGGATGACCGCAAATGCGCTGCACAAAATCGGCACCGCGTATCCGAGTGCTAAAGCTTTCTGTCGCTCGGTCATTCGAGCCTTTGGCTGGTCGGCCTCGCGCGAATGCCCCTGCCCAAAGACGAATGCGCGCAAGATCAAGAAGACCACGGCCCCGGCCGCAATCAGGATTGGCAGGTAGAGCCAGGTGAAGCGTTCAAGGACACTGCCAGTGCGGCTGTATTCGTTGAAGCCACCCATAAAAATCGCGAAGGCGAAAATCACCAGCGCGCCGAGGCTGATGACCAGGGTCAGGTTCGCGAAGCGCTCAGCGGCGCGGGCAAGGGCTGAAGGCGAGGTGTCAATTGCTCGAACTGCAAGGCCTCGTCCAATCAGCGATGAGAAACCGCCAACCAACAAACCGGCGAGCATCAGCCATTGGCTCGCGTGCCAACCGCTGGCCCCATTCTCGAAATAGCCGACATAGTTCGAGACCATGGTGAGAGACCAGACCAGGATTAGGCCGATGAGCGGCGCAGCAACAGCACGATTTGGCAACGGAAAACTCTTCATAGTTAAACGCTACTGCCAGCGTCAATAAACTGACCCCATGATTCTGGTCATCGGCGAAGCCCTCATCGATCTCATCGAAAACCGCTATCAGGCCGGCGGGTTCAACGCCGTGGTCGGTGGCGCGAACGCAAACGTCGCGCTGGCCCTCGCCCGCCGCGGCACCGCGCACCAGTTTCTCGGCCGCATCTCGAATGACCGCTTTGGCAAGATCATCCGTGAGCGCCTCGAAAGCAATCACGTTTCGCTCGAGCATTCAATCAACGCGGATGAACTAACCACCCTTGCCGTCGTCAGCATCGACTCGGCAGGTGTGCCCTCTTATTCGTTCTATGTGAACGGCACCGCCGACTGGGGCTGGACGCCGGCCGAATTGCCAAGCGATGTTGAGCTCGAGAACATGCACGCAACCGCAATTCAGTTCGGTTGCTTGACCATGGCGATGCAACCTTCGTCTTCAGTGATTGAGGCTTGGGCTCGCGCGCACTACGAGCAAAACTCGGTCACGATTTCACACGACATCAACATGAGACCCGCACTCGGGTTCGAGGCTTCGGCGGAGCGCATCCGAGTTGAAAGACTCAACTCGATTTCGCACCTGATCAAGGCAAGCGATGAGGACATCAACTGGCTCTATGGCTTAGCCGAGGGCTCGAGCGTCGATGAGATTGTGCGCGGCTGGATTGGCGACACCGAGCGCGTGGTCATGGTGACGCGCGGGGCCGACGGCACCTCGATCTATCGTGGCGACCGCCGCTTCGATGTGCCTTCGCGCAAGATCAACGTCGTCGACACCGTTGGCGCGGGCGACACGTTCTGCGCCAATCTGCTCGGTCAGCTGAGCGACGTCGATGCACTAGGCAGCGACCCATTCGACCGCTTCGCCAATCTGAGCGACGAGACTCTCGCCGAGTTCGCGCGCGTGGCCTCGGTTGCGGCTTCGATCACCTGTGAGCGCGCCGGATGCGAGCCGCCAACTCTCGAGGATTTGTCTGCCACCCTGCGTAGTCTGTAAGGCATGAACTCGAATTCGTTGCTCTTCGCTCTGCTGTTTGACCTTGCCGCTTCGTTCCTGCTGGTCTACATGGTGGCAAGAACCGCCAAGAGCAAGGGCCGCGGCGCCATCACCTGGGGTGTTCTGGCGTTGGTGTCGGCCACCATTGTCACCGGGTTTGCAATCTTCATGCGCCCTCGCGGGCTTGCCGCCGAAACCCCCTACCGCGCCAAGCCGTTGTCGCTGCTTGCCTATGTTGGCGGAATCGCTTCGCAGCTTTGGGGTTTCTCGGCACTGCCAATCGACAGCAGCATGAGCGACCAGCAGCTGGTCGACGCACTCACCGGCCAGGCTTCGGTTGGCGCGCTGATGATCGTCGGCTCAGGTCTGCTGCTCATGAACGCTGCTGTTGGCAACGAAAAAATTAGTGCCGCCAGTCCTTCGGATCAATAGCTAGCAACCACTCTTCGAAATACGAGTTGCGCAAAACTCCGCCGGCTCGCTTCTCGCGCAAAAGCGCAATCGCCTCTTCGGCTTTCATTCCATCTCGGATGAGCACCAGCGCAGCAACGAGACTGCTGCGGTTAATGCCCGCTTGGCATCTCACCAAAACCTTTTGACCTTCGCGCCAATCTGAGTGCGCAATCTTTACTAGGTCTTGTAACGCGCGCACTTCAAAGTCACTCATGTCTGCGTCGTAGATTCCGAAACGTATTTCTTTCACGAACCAATCGACGGGTCTCGCCCAGGCATACATCGTGATGACAGTGTCGAACTGCTTCTTGGTGATTTCGGGTTCTGCGTCGATTGGTCGACGTGAAAAGATTTCGTCGCTCGATCCGGTTCCGCCAACCCAGAGCCCCGGCTTGATTTCACTCCAGAGTTCCTTTGGCATGTATGGCGTTTGGTCTGGGCGCTGACCGGCCATGCCGAGCTTCTCTAGAAACTCGTTGATCTGGCTGTCGCGGTCGGTTTCGTCGAGACGGTCGCCGTCATCCGGGTGGTCGGTGGCATTCATTGGGTCAGGCTAACCGAGGCTGCCCACATTCTGCCGACAGCGAACCCCGTCGTTATTGGGGAACAAACCCGCTCGGCGTTTCGTTTGCCTAAATGTCGGGGGTTGGGTGCAACATTGCAATTCTCACAAAACCACCGCCGGGGCCCCTACCCCGTCTTCGGTCGACCGCAAAGGAGCGTGCAAATGGACGAATTTGACTACCGTGGCTGGGAACGCCGCGAAGAAGAGGCCGACTGGGACGACATCACCTCGGGCACCGACGAGCAGCGCGCCAGCGCCCTTCTGAACCGCGCCCAGAGCATCGGCCTTTACGAGCCTCCACAGCTAGAGCGTGTGCTCGGCTACATTGGCGCGGCGGCCGAGATCAATCGCCGCATCCGACGCCCAATCGAGCTATTCCAGTGCCTGCAGATGCTGGCCGAGGGCTACACCCAACTAAAGCGCTGGGATGACAGCCTCGCCGTCTTGGATGAAGCCATCCAGGTTGCGGCCAACGATCTGCAAGACGACCGCATGCGCGCCAACGCGATCGGCTGGCGCTCGTGGGTCTGCTGGAGCCGTCACGACTACCGTGCTGCGGCACTCGGCTATGAAAACGCATCAGAGTTTTCACGCGTTTCCCGCCCAGAGTGGGCTGCTCGCGACATGCTCTTTTCAGCGAAGTCGTGGTCTTTCGCAGGCGAATACGATCACGCAATCGCGGCGGCTCTGCGTGGTCTTGAGCTGGCACGCGAAAGCGAGCGACTCGTCGACGCTGTTGACGCTCACAACATGTTGGCGTTGCTCTATGCACGCAAGAACGATAAAGAGCTCGCTCGAAAGCACTTCAACCTCGCAAACTCTCAATCAGAAGTTGCTGGTTCCGGTGCGCTAACGGTTGAGATCAATCAGCGAGCAAAAGCGTGGTTGGCAGTTGCAGAGTTTAACTACCCCGAAGCAGACCGCCTTTTCGTTGAGGCAATCGAGGGCTCACGTCGCCAGCGTGACTACGAGGTAACCGCAAACTCAATCTACGGTCGCGCAGTGTGCGCCTATCAGCAAGACGATCACGAGCGAGCCTATGAGTTGCTCAAGTCGATCATCGATTCTGCTGAGCAGATTCGCATGAACGCCGACTACATCGAAATCGGAAAACTCGCCGAAACTATCTGCGAATACAGCAATCAGAACTGGATCGAGGCGCTCGACATGTGGCGCCGCATCCGCGACGTGATGGTTGTTAACGACCAGTTCAACAAAGATGTAGAGTTCGCCAAGATGCGCGTTGTTGTGCTCGAGGCGAAGGTCTGCGAAGAGCCTGCGCGCAAGATAGAAATTCTGAACGAACTTCGTGCCGAAATGGGTGATCACTTCTTCACTCAGTTCGACGCCGTCAACGCGCTGGGCAACGCCCTGATTGCTTGCCAGAAGGCCGAAGATGCGGTTCGCCTAGCCGACGAGGCTCTGAACAAGCTGAAGCTGATTGACGATGGCGAGGGCTACGAGTGCAATTGGCTAGACGTAAAGGCCCGAGCACTCGAGGTTCTTGGTGACTTCGCTGGGGCCAAGGCGGCGGCTGAAGCAGCCTTCAACGGCTACTTCGACCAGGCGGAGAACTTCTTGGCCAAGCAGATGCGTGCGCTCGTGCTTCGAGTGAGCGAGCAGGCGGCCTAGTCGGCTGTCGCCCGCAGCAAGCCGCCTAGTTGGCGACCAGCTTGGCGTTGAACTGGATGCGCTGATCCGACCCCCTGGCAAGGCTCCAGCTCAGTGTCAGTTCGTCGAATAGCACTGTGCCGAAGCCGGCCTTAGTTGCTTCGGCACTTACCTCGGCAATCGTTCCGTTGTTGCTGATGCGAAGCTCGACGATGTCGTTCACCAATTCGGCCGCTACTTCAATCTCAGATGCCTTCGAGTGCTTCACGCCGTTCGAAATTGCCTCGCGTGCAACTTCAATGAAAGCCTCATTGAAATCGGCGTCGCTCTTGGCGAGCAGAAACACGCTCTTGTCGATTTTCAAAAATACTTCGCAGGTGCCCGCCCACACGTCGACAATTTGCCGCAGGACCTGCCGTAACGATGGTGACTGAGCCTTGTCGAAATCTAGCTCTGACAGAGCTGCCCGTAGTTCGTCACTCACCCGGTCAACGAGCGCCTTGTTTACTCGCTTGGCCTGCGACAAGCGAATTGCCGATGCGTAGAGGCGGGCCTGAACCGGGCCATGAAGCACGGTGGCAACTTTACGACGATAAAGCCACAACTCACGGCGAGCGCCGGCAGTTAGTTTTTCTAGTCGCTCGTTGATCATTTCGAGTGATCGTGTCGCCGAATCGCGCTGCAGTTGCAGGATCTGTCCGATGAAAAATCCGGTGCCAATCACGATCACAAACAAAGTTATTTTTCCGGGCACATATGTGACACGTGAGAATGGGCTCAGCTTCATTGCGATGTCGAGAGCAAACCCAATCGCCGCATAGGTAACCAGCTGCACAATAAACGCGCGGTCTTGGCGCAGCACGAGCTTCGACATGGCAGCCCTCGCAATAGAAAGCAGGGCAAATGAAAGAAGAGCGACGATGGCGAGCTGCTTAGGAGCATCCACTGGCCCGAACGAGTGAATAGCCGCCGATGTGGTTAGCACCAGCATAAAAAGGGTCATCCACACTGGGGCGAAAAGACCACCAACCGAAATAGGCTCCGGCAACCTAGAGAACACGCGGAACCTAGTCTTCGGCTTGCCGGTTAGGGCTAGCAGTCCGCTGTCCTGGGTGTCCGTAATGGCAAGCGAAAGCGGACGAATTTCCAGGTCAACAGCAGTTTTCAAGCTGGAAACGGCCTCAGAAACAGAACCCGAAGCTCGCGTCGCAGACACTTTGCCAATCAGGTCCTCGACCATCGGATAAACCAGCGCCTTGACCCGCCCTGCAAGCTCGGCCTTCTGAACGGCAAGTTTTTCACGAAGGTTAATCAGGGCGTCCTGAATATTGACCATCTGCTGCTCAAGTTCATCGGACTTGCGACCTGTGCGCACGGCGTTTGAAACCAGAACAGTGATCAAACCGAGGAGGAATAGCGAGTAGACCAGCGAACCAAAAATGCGATAGGCGAACTCTGCGGTCGACACCGCCTTGAGTGACAGGCCGAAGGAGTAGATCGTGAAACCGCGGGCTATGCCAGCCATTGCAAAAAATCCAAGAGCCGCTAGCAGCGGAACAGATTTAGCCTTGAGAAAAATCAGGCGGCCGGAGATGAGGACTGCAACCGCAGATGCATAGCCCGCTGTTGCGATGGCGAGCCAGTCCAGAAAACTGGCAAACGTTCGATTGGTGTCATTGATGACGTTCACAAGGATGGCCGGAAAGGCAAAGCCAATCATCGTTTCGAAGTAAAAGGCGTAGCGGCTGCCGATTTGTCGAAAAACGCGTTTTGGAGCAGTTTCGTTCAGAGGAAGGGAGTCAGGCATTATTCACCCGGTCGCGTCGCCGAGAAGAATACCTTGGCTGCCTCAACTCGAGCATTGCCTTCGGCCTGAACGTCAATGGCAAGAGCTTCGAAGGTCCTACTTATGATTCCCTCAACTGCCCTGACGCTGGTGTTGCGGGACTTAGCAATTTGCTGGTTGCTTAATCCAGAAGCAATTTGTCGCAAAATCTCAATTTGCTTTCGGGACAGCTCGGCAAATGGGCGATCTTTCAAAAGGTCATGGCGATAGCCGCTAACATCTTCGGCTTTCAAAACCGCGTTCAGAGCATCTACAAGAGTGTTCGCATCCGTGAGGTTTGATTTGCGCAAGTAGGCGGCGTGTTTTGGGACAGCGCCTGTGTCTTTTCCGACCAGACGTGGGTCGGGCAGGTTGGTGAGAAAGACGATGCCCGTCTCGGGGCTCTCGGCCAGGATTGCCGCGGCAAGGTCGAAGCCATCTGGACCTGGGCCAAGCTCGATATCGACCACCATGCCGTCGGGGTCAACAGCCGCGAAGGCTCGCTTGGCATCTGCAGCATTCGCCGCCGTAGTGACACTGAAGCCGGCTGCCTCGAGGGTCTTGCCGATTAGATCGCGAAGGAACGACTCGTTCTCAACGACGACAATGTGTCTGGACAGCATGGCTACAGCCTAGTTAGGCAATACCTTCAGAGTTTTGAGAGTCGGATCGGCCACGAATGCAATGCGCACTCCGCTGTCACGGGCCTGGAACAGCGCATCGAGCGCCGCCTGCGTGATGCGCTCGCCAGGGCTGAGCACCGGAACACCGGGTGGGTATGGGCAAATCATTTCTGCGCTCACTCGACCGACCGAGTGTGCAGAGTCGACAACCTCGTAGTCGCTGAAGAAAGCCTCGCGAGGAGTGACAACGACCTCGGGTTCAATCGAGAAGCTTGCGGCAGTCTGCACTGGTCGCGGTTCGCCGCGGTGACGGTTCGCCGATTCGATGATGCGACCAATTAGGTCTTCGATGCGATCAGGAGTGTCTGCGAATGTGATCATCGGAATAATCATGTCGCGGTTTGCCATTTCGACATCGATGTTTGCGGCAAGCAGATCTGCTTCGACGCGGTTGCCATCTGAACCGATTGAACCGAACAGAATCACCATCTTCAGTGGGTCGATGTATTCGCCATCAATCACGTCGATGCCAGCTGCGCGCAAAGTCGCGCGACCCTTTTCGGTTGCGTCGATTACTGGGCCAATGAGTTCTTCGCCGTGGCGCTCGAGAAGTGCACGTGCTGCGTCGATTGATGCAAGTATGCGCCCACTCATCGAAGTGGTCTGCGTCGAGTCGAACATCTTGTTGAATCGCGGCAGGTCAACGTATTCACCGCGAACCAAAACGAAACTCGCCTGCGAGTAGCTCGGCAAAGTTTTGTGCGCGCTGGTCACAACAATGTCTGCGCCTTCGGCGAGTGGGTGGTTCGGCAGCTCTGGGTGGAAGCCAAAGTGTGCAGCCCAGGCTGCATCGACGACAAGCGGAATGCCATATTCGTGAGTGACCTTGGCAAGACGAGGAATGTTTGACATGGTGCCCACATAGCTAGGCTCACCAATCAACACGGCCTTGGCATCCGGGTGTGCCTTGAGGGTTTCGGCAAGGCGGGTCGATGGCAGATATTCCGGCAGGCCGGTTGCCGGGTTGATCTCTGGGCGAATCCAAATCGGGGTGACGCCCGCATAAACCAGACCGACCAGCACCGACTTGTGAAGGGTGCGCGAAACAATGACCTTGTCGCCAGGGCCGGCAACCGCCATGACGGCAGCGTGGTTCGAGCCCGATGACCCATTTACTCCGAAGCGGCAAAGGTCTGCGCCCCAGAGCTTTGCGGCGAGTGCTTCGGCCTCAAGAATCAGGCTCGGAGAGATGCGATGTGGGTGGTTGCCCGGCAGAACCGGGATGTCGCCGTCGACGACGCTTCCGGTGAGGTCGTTGCGGCCCTTGTGGCCCGGGATCTGGAACGGCGACCTGTCGGTCTCCATGTCACGAATCCATGCGTCTAATAGAGGTGCGCTGGTGCGCAGACCCATTGGGTCTTTAGTGTCTAGAAGTGTGGCTGCGCCAAACGCACGCTGTGACAATATCCCGACCTTTCAAAGCCTTATGAACCTATACAGCCTATGAAAAAAGGGCTGGCAAGCGCCAGCCCTTTTCCATTAACTCTTTGGTTTAGAACTCAACCTTGGTCACGTTGGTGTCCAGTGGGATGCCAGGACCGAAAGTGGTCGAGACGGCACCCTTGATCAAGTAGCGGCCCTTTGAGCTCGAAGGCTTCAAACGAAGGATTTCGTCGAGAGCTGCCTCGAGGTTCTGGCCGAGCTGCTCCTTGGTGAACGAAGCCTTGCCAATGATGAAGTGCAGGTTCGACTGCTTGTCGACGCGGAACTCGATCTTTCCACCCTTGATGTCGGTGACAGCCTTGGCCACGTCTGGGGTTACGGTTCCGGTCTTAGGGTTTGGCATCAGGTTACGAGGACCGAGGACCTTACCCAAACGACCAACCTTGCCCATGAGCTCAGGGGTCGAAACGGCCGAGTCGAAGTCGGTCCAGCCAGCGGCTACCTTCTCGATGAGCTCGTCGCCGCCAACCTCTTCGGCTCCGGCTGCGCGAGCAGCGTCTGCAGCGGCACCTGTTGCAAACACGATCACGCGAGCGGTCTTACCAGTTCCGGCAGGAAGCGATACGGTTCCGCGGATCATCTGGTCGGCCTTGCGAGGGTCAACGCCGAGCTTGAAAGCGACCTCGATGGTCGAGTCAAACTTCTTCGAGCCAGTCTCGCGAACGAGAGTTACGGCTTCGGCTGGGGTGTAGAGCTTGCCCTCTTTGATTAGGGCAGCTGCGGCCTGGTAGGCCTTTGAGCGCTTTGGCATCTGTTTTTCCTTTTCTTATTTGGTCACAGTTGTGGTTTGGCAGATCGCGCGCGATCCTCCCACGACTTTCTTTTTACTGCGGATGACGCGATTAAGCGTCGACGGTGATTCCCATGCTGCGAGCGGTGCCAGCAATGATCTTTGCTGCTGCATCCACGTCGTTTGCATTGAGGTCACTCATCTTCTGCTCTGCAATCTTGTAGAGAGCATCCTTCGAGAGGTGTGCGACCTTCACGGTGTGAGGAGTCGACGAACCCTTTGGTACTCCAGCAGCCTTCTTGATGAGCTCTGCAGCAGGTGGGGTCTTCAATACGAAGGTGAATGAACGGTCTTCGTAGACGGTGATTTCAACCGGAACTACGTTGCCCTTCTGGTCTGCGGTTGCGTTGTTGTACGCAGTGCAGAACTCCATGATGTTTACACCGTGCTGACCGAGCGCAGGTCCGATTGGTGGTGCTGGGTTAGCAGCGCCCGCCTGGATCTGAAGCTTGATCATGCCAGTGATCTTTTTCTTCGGTGCCATTTTGTTTATTCCTTTTTGTTGTTGTGGAACTCTTTGCTAATCGCTGATTAGTTCAGCGCGCCTACCTGCTCGAAGCCGAGCTCGACCGGAGTCTCACGCTCGAACAGCGAAACGAGAACGGTTAGCTTGCCGCTCTCAGGCTTGATTTCCGAAATGGTTCCAGGAAGACCTGCGAACGAACCATCCTTGATCATGATGCTCTCGCCAACCTTGTAGTCGACGTTGATTGGCAGAGACTTGCCCTTGCCGCCCTTGACCACGCCGGTAGCGCGTCCAGGAGTCTTGACGATTTCTTCCTTTGGAAGACGGTCTTCGTACTTTGCCTTCTTCAGCATCTCCCACGCTTCGGTTGGGCGAAGTGGGGTTGGGTTCTGCGAGTCGCCTACGAAGCCGGTAACAGCTGGGGTGTGGCGAACCAGGTCTCCCGAGTGCTCGTTGAGCTCCATGCGAACCCAGACGTAACCAGGGATCATGACCTTCTTGGTGAGCTTGCGCTCGCCGTTCTTAACTTCGATGGTCTCTTCGATTGGAACAACGATTTCGAAAACGTCGTCGCCACCTTCGAGCAACTGGATGCGGTTCTCGATGTTCTGCTTAACGCGCTTCTCGTAACCTGCGTATGAGTGAACGACGTACCACTTGCCAGGAAGGCCGCGGAATTCGCTCTTGAACTGTGCGTAAACATCCTCGTCGGCTTCTGCCTCGACTGCTGCAGACTCAGCTGCAACTTCGGTGTCTTCAACGATCGAGACTGCTGCCTCTTCTGCGCTTAGCTCGTCGGTGCCTTCTTCTTCGCGCGCTTCCTCAACTGCGTCGAGGTATTCGTGCTGCGACTCGGCTGCTGCCTCGTGGTCGGCCGAAAGCAATTCGTCTAACGCTTCGCGTTCGATATCACTCATTGCTATTTCCTATCGATCAAAAACTTGGATTATTTACCTGGGGTGAAAACCCACTGGACGCCCGTGTAGAACAACCAGTCGAGAAAGCTAATAACTGCCATCACAACAACGACGAAGCCAAGCACCACACCGGTGTAGTTGCGCAGCTCAGCCCAGGTAGGGCGGGTGACCTTGCGCAGCTCGATTACTACCTGCTTGAAAAACAGGGATACGCGAGCGATCGGACCGCGCTTAGCGGCCTTGTCGGCTTTAGCCTGTTCGACGACATCTTCCGATACCGTTTCGAATTCGTCAGCCATGTGCATCCTTCGTACGTTGTTGAGTGAACTACTCGCAGGGCAGACAGGACTCGAACCTGCAACTTGCGGTTTTGGAGACCGCTGCTCTACCAATTGAACTACTGCCCTTTGCGGGTCTAACAGCCGGCAGCCGCGGCGAAAAAGACACACTTCTAGATTGAAATCTGAGGGTGGATTTTTGCCAAATTAGGCTGTCGGAGTTGTCAAACTCACTTCGTAAAGTTTAGGTCGCGCCGCCAGATAAGGCAACCTCGAGAGGCCTAGCGACGGGCTTGGATAGGCTTAACCCCATGACCGAATTCCCTCGAATCTCAAAGCGAATCGCTGCCATTGCCGAGTCGGCGACCCTCAAGGTTGACGCCAAGGCCAAGGCCCTCCAGGCAGCCGGTCGCCCGGTGATCTCATACGCCGCCGGTGAGCCAGACTTCGCCACCCCGACCCACATCGTCGAGGCCGCGGTCAAGGCCGTTCAAGACCCTAAAAACCACCGTTACACCCCGGCAATCGGTCTGCCAGACCTGCGCGAGGCCATTGCCCACAAGACCAAGGTCGATTCGGGCACCGAAATCACCGCAGCCCAGGTAGTTGTTACCAACGGCGGCAAACAGGCCGTTTATCAGGCCTTCGCCACAATCGTCGACCCAGGCGACGAGGTCTTGATGCCTACCCCGTTCTGGACCACCTATCCAGAGGCCATTCGCCTTGCCGGTGGCGTGCCAATTGAGGTTTTCGCCGGCGCAGACCAGAACTACCTGGTCACCGTCGACCAGCTCGAGGCCGCCCGTGGCCCAAAGACCAAGGTTTTGCTGTTCGTCAGCCCTTCGAACCCGACCGGAGCGGTCTATAGCCCAGAGCAGACCGAGGCAATCGGCCGCTGGGCCTATGACAACGGCCTCTGGGTCATCACCGACGAGATTTATCAGAACCTGACTTATGACGGCGTCAAGGCCACCTCGATCACCGAGGCCGTGCCAGAGCTGATCGACCGCACCATCATGGTCAACGGTGTTGCCAAGAGCTATGCCATGACCGGTTGGCGCCTCGGCTGGATGGCCGGCCCACTCGACGCCATGAAGGCTGCCGGCAACCTGCAGTCACACCTGACTTCGAACGTCTCGAACATTTCGCAGAGGCCACGCGCGCGAACTCGGCGAGAGTCTCGTCGCTCAGATTGGCGAAGCGGTCGAATGGGTCGCTGCCTAGTGCATCGACGTCGCTCAGCTGACCGAG
>CAITNA010000032.1 GCA_903893675.1 uncultured Micrococcales bacterium | reverse complement strand
GCGCAGTAGACGAAGAGTGTCAGAAACAGCACCTCTTCGATCGGGTACTCGTTGAACACCTGAATGCCGACCAGCAAATTGCCCTGGCCCTTGAAGAAAATGTGGTTGGCGATGCCGAGGGAATCCCAGACTGAAAAGAACACCACGCCGGTGACGGTCACGATCAGCTGTGGCCATTCAAAGCGAAAGCGCGGGGTGCCCTTCTTATAGAAGGCCAAGCGCTGGCGGTTGTCGATGTGGGCCAGGCCCGCAAGCGAGACCAGCAGCAGCCCTAGGTAGAGCCCAGGCATTAGGCTCCGGCCCTGCCGACAAGCGGCTTCAAGGCCTCGGTCGGGGTGGTCGACTTGTCGCCGGCCAGGTGTTTGTAAACCAGTTCGGCGCCGATCAGGCACATCGGCAGGCCGATGCCAGGCAGAGTGTTGTGGCCCGCGTAGTAAAGGCCCTTGACCTTCTTGCTCTTGTTGCGCGGGCGGAAGAACGCACTCTGCCCGAGCGAGTGAGCCATGCCGAGCGCGGTGCCCGACCAGGCGTTCAGGTCGTTGGCAAAGTCGGCTGGGCCCATGATCTTGCGAGTGACAATTCGCGACTTCAAATCTGGGATGTTCGCCCACTCGGCAATCTGATCGATGATGTCGTCGGCAGCCGCCTCAAGCTTGGCATCGCCCTCGCCGCCAATCGAAACGTCAGGCGCACACGGCACCAGCACGAACAGGTTCTCGTGGCCCTTCGGCGCAACCGTTTTGTCGGTCTTGCTCGGGTTGCAAATGTAGAGCGATGCTGGGTTCGCAATCGCCGACTTGCCATCGGCCTTCTTGAACACGCCCGCGAAGTTCTTCTTCCAGTTCTCTGAATACAACAGAGTGTGGTGTTCGAGCTGCGGCAGTTCGCCCTTCACGCCGAGCATCAAAATGAGTGCCGATGGTCCAGGCTGCTTCTTCGCCCAATAACTACTCGGATAGGTCTGCCACTTCTTGTCGAGCAGCTTGGTCTCGACGAATTCCAAGTCGGCAGTGCCAACCACAACGTCTGCGTCGATGACCTTGTCGGCTACGACGACACCTGCGGCACGGCCATCCGAGACGACGATCTTCGAAACAGGTGATGAGGTGTGCACGCGAACCCCGTGAGCCTTCGCCAACTTCTCGATTGCCTCGATGATCGTGTAGAAACCACCCTGCGGATAGAACACTCCAACATTCATATCGACGTGGGTCATCAGGTGGTACATGCTCGGGGTGTTGTAAGGCGAAGCGCCGAGGAACACAGCAGGGAAGTCGAGAATCTTGCGCAGGCGCTCATCGCGCACATGCTGACCGGCGAAGCCATCGAGCGACTTGAACAGGTGGCTCAAGAACATGCCGGCACGCTTGAGAAGCTCGCCCTTCATGAATGGCTTCACCGCGTCGAAGTTTGTATATAAGAAGTACTTGATGGCCAAGTCATAGACCTCGGCTGCAGAGGCCACATAGCGGCCGAGTGCCTCGCCGGCGCCCTTCTCGACAGACTCGAAAACCTCGAGGTTCTTGCCCAGAATGTCGTGAATCAGAATCGGCTCTGGCGCTGGCTGGCCAGGCAACGCCTCAAAAATGGTCTTGTATGCAGGCTCGAGCTGCACCAGGTCGAGCTGCTCGGCCGAGCTCGTGCCCATCAAGCGGAAGAACTGATCGAAGGCATCAGGCATGAGATACCAGCTCGGGCCGGTCTCGAAGGTGAACTTCTTGCTGCTCCAGGTGTAGGCACGACCGCCAACGCGCTCGCGCGCCTCGAACAGGTCAACCTCGCAGCCAGCCTTGGCAAGCAGGGCAGCAGTGGCGAGGCCCGAAATGCCTCCTCCGATAACTACAACTTTCATCGTGGTGTTGCTCCTAGCAGTGACTTGGCGAGCAACCACAGTTTGCGTGGGTTTGAAACTCGGATGCGGGTGGTGATCAAAACCTCGGCAGGGGTTGCCGCGACTTTGTTGGT
>CAITNA010000031.1 GCA_903893675.1 uncultured Micrococcales bacterium | reverse complement strand
GGCTTGACCGATGCAAGGCCCTCTGCGGTTTGCGACATGCGCTTGAGCACCTCGCGAAGCGAATAACCGCGACCGAGCATTTCGCCGGCCTTGTGGTTTCGCGACAACGGCGACTCGGATGTTGCGATCAAGTCACCCAAGCCAGCCAGGCCAACCATGGTGTTTGCCTGTGCGCCGTAGGCAACTGCGAAGCGCGAGATTTCGGCAAGACCGCGGGTCATGATTGAGGCCTTGGTGTTTTCGCCGTAGCCAACACCGTTCACGATTCCGATGGCAACCGCGATGAGGTTCTTCAAGATGCCACCGAACTCGGTGCCGATGACATCAGAGTTGGTGAAGGTGGTGAAGTAAGAGTTGGTGGCCGCCTCGGCAACAGCGATTGCGGTGTCGCGCGAAACCGAAGATGCAACCGATGCCGCTGGCTGCTCGCCCGCGATCTCGATGGCAAGGTTCGGGCCAGAAACCACGGCGATTTGCTTTGCGGCAAAGCCGGTGGTCTCGGCGATTACCTCGCTCATGCGAAGGCCGGTCTCGCGCTCGACGCCCTTCATCAGCGAAACCAGGATGGCGTCAGGCTCAATCTGCGAGCCCCACTCGGTGAGGTTGCTGCGCAGGGTCTGCGATGGAATGGCTAGGTAGACCTGCTGGGCGCCGGTCAGGGCCTCGGCGACAACCGCGGTGGCCTTGAGGTTTTGAGGCAGGTTCACGCCTGGCAGGTAGTCGCCATTGCGGTGAGTCTCGGTGATTTCTTCGGCGATGTCTTCGCGGCGAGCCCAGAGGGTCACGTCGTTGCCAGCATCGGCAAGCACCTTGGCGAATGTGGTTCCCCAAGAACCTGCGCCCATCACTGCGATCTTCATTTATTGCCCTTCTTGAAGTTTCCAGTGGTTTCTTGGCCGTGGTCGACCGGATTCCAAAGCTGAGCAGGCGGAGTCTCGCCGCGCAACTGCGCGACCAGCTCGGTGATCTTGCGCATTACGACCTCGGTCGCCGCGTTCACGTCGGTGTTGGTCATCTGTGATTTGCGGAACTTATCCAAGTCAACTTCGCCACCAACGAGGATGCGCACCTTCTTGAACGGGTTCGGACGGAACTTCGAACCGTAGGTAGGCAAAATCTGCTCGCTGCCCCAGTGCGCCATGTAGTAAACCGGCACGCCTGATTCGAGCGCGAGGCGAATCGCACCGCTGCGACCGCGCATCGGCCAGAGGTTCGGATCGCGAGTCAAAGTGCCCTCAGGGAAAATCACAATCATGTGACCGGCCTCGAGATATTCGCGTGCTGCACGAAGTGGCTCATCGTTTCTGAACTTGCTTCGGTAAACCGGAATCTGACCTGCGCGGCGAAGCAAACCCCCGAGCAGTGGCAGACGGAACAGGTTCTCTTTAGCCAAGAAGTGCGGGCCGCGACGAAGCTTCGCATAGACGAAGTAAGCGACCGCAAGTGCATCGACGTTGGTGACGTGATTTGAAACCAGGATGTACGCCCCGGTCTTAGGCAACTTCTCTTCGCCCTCGAAGCTGATGTTGAAACTTGTGCGCACCAGAGGAATCAGCGTGCGGGCGACCAGGCGCATCGCAAACGGGCGCGATGCCGACTTGATAGCCGGCATCTTGAGTTCCTTTTTGGTTTTCGCCATGAGGTCGCCCGAGAAACTACTCGTTCTCCGAATAGGTGAAGTCTGCGCCGAGGTCGGTGAGCTTCTGCAAGAAGTGCTCGTAGCCGCGCGAAATCAGCTGAACGTTGGTGACGTTCGAGACGCCCTCGGCCGCAAGCGCGGCAACCATGTGGCTAAAGCCACCGCGAAGGTCTGGAACGCGAATGTCTGCGCCCTTCAGCGGGGTTGGGCCGCTGATGACCGCGCTGTGGTTGAAGTTGCGCTGCCCGAAGCGGCAAGGGGTTCCGCCGAGGCACTCGCGATAAATCTGAATCTGAGCGCCCATTTCGACAAGGGCGTCGGTGAAGCCGAAGCGGTTCTCATAGACGGTCTCGTGCACGATCGAGAGGCCCTTGGCCTGAGTCAGCGCCACGACCAGTGGCTGCTGCCAGTCGGTCATGAAGCCAGGATGCACGTCAGTCTCGATAACTACCGGATTCAGATCGCCACCTGGGTGCCAGAAGCGAATGCCCTCGTCTGAGATGTCGAACGCGCCACCGACCTTGCGGAACACGTTCAAGAAAGTGGTCAGCTCCTGCTGACGAGCACCGCCAACAAAGATGTCGCCCTTAGTGGCAAGCGCAGCCGCAGCCCAAGATGCAGCCTCGTTGCGATCGAAGAGTGCGCGGTGACTGTAACCACCAAGACGCTTCACGCCTTCGATGCGTATAACGCGGTCGGTGTCAACCGAAATGATTGCGCCCATCTTCTGCAAGATTGCGATGAGGTCCATGATCTCTGGCTCGATGGCTGCGCCCGAAAGTTCGGTGAGGCCCTCTGCACGAGTCGCGGTGAGCAGAACTTGCTCGGTTGCGCCAACCGATGGGTAAGGAAGCGAAATCTTTGCGCCCTTCAAACCCTTAGGTGCACTCAAGCGTGTTCCGTTTGGCAGCTCTTCGATTACCGCACCGAAGTTGCGAAGAACTTCGAAGTGGTAATCGATTGGTCGGTCGCCGATGTGGCAGCCACCTAATCCTGGAATGAAAGCCTCGCCGAGCTGGTGCAACAGTGGACCACAGAACAGAATCGGAATTCGCGAGCTTCCTGCGTGCGCGTCGATATCGACCATGCGAGCCGACTTCACGTTTGATGGGTCGAGGCTCATGGTGCCGTCTTCGGCGTGGTTGATCTGCACTCCGTGCAGCTGAAGCAAGCGCGAAACGATCTCTACGTCAGAGATGAACGGAACATCGCGAAGTTCGCTCGGGCCATCGCCGAGAAGAGCAGCGACCATCGCCTTGGTAACCAGGTTCTTGGCACCCTTTAGGTCGACGCGGCCCTTGAGCGGCTTTCCGCCACTGACGGTGATCTTCGACATTGCTACCTAACTCCTGGCCGGCAGGGTCTTAGGGCGCCATGATTCACGCCGTTGTTCGAATTCGCTAATCGCGGCTTCGTCTCGCAGGGTCAAACCGATGTCGTCGAGCCCTTCGAGCAGTCGCCACTTAGTGTATTCATCGATGTCGAAGTGAACCGAGAGGTTGCCGACGCTAACCGTCTGTGCCGCCAGGTCGACCTTGGCCTCGATGCCGGGCTGGGCCTCAATGGCCGCCCAGAGTTCCTCGGTGTCGGCGTCGGTGATGATGCCGGTGACCAGGCCCTGCTTGCCCGAGTTGCCCCTGAAGATGTCTGCGAACTTGGATGAGAACACAGCGCGGAATCCGTAATCGCGAAGTGCCCATACTGCGTGCTCGCGCGATGAGCCGGTGCCGAAGTCTGGGCCGGCGATCAGAACCGAACCGCTCTTGTATGCAGGCTGGTTGAGAATGAAGTTTTCGTCGGCTCGCCACGATGCGAACAGCGCGTCGTCGAAGCCGGTCTTGGTGATGCGCTTCAGATAAACCGCTGGAATGATCTGGTCGGTGTCGACATTGCTGCGGCGAAGTGGCACCGCGATTCCTGAGTAGACGTCAAACTTTTCCATTAGTGCGCACCTGCCTCGAGGTCGGCCGGCGACGACAGGGTTCCACGAATTGCGGTTGCTGCTGCGACCAGTGGCGAAACCAAGTGAGTGCGCGAACCCTTGCCCTGACGACCCTCAAAGTTGCGGTTCGATGTCGATGCAGCGCGCTCGCCTACCGCGAGCTGGTCTGGGTTCATGCCGAGGCACATCGAGCAACCGGCGAAACGCCACTCTGCTCCGAACTCTTTGAAAATCTTGTCGAGACCCTCGGCCTCTGCCTGTGCGCGAACCTTCGCAGAACCAGGCACCACCATCATGCGAATGTGCTCGGCCTTCTGCTTGCCATCGATCACGGCAGCTGCAGCGCGCAAGTCTTCAATGCGCGAGTTGGTGCAAGAACCCAAGAACACGGTGTCGATCTTGATGTCGCGCATGCGAGTGCCGGCCTTGAGGTCCATGTATTCCAGAGCGCGCTCGGCCGCCACTTTCTCATTCGGGTCGGTGAAGTCATCCGGTGAAGGAACAGTGCCGAGCAGCGAAACGCCTTGGCCAGGGTTGGTGCCCCAGGTGACGAATGGGTCGAGCGTGTCGGCATCTAAGAAAACTTCTGCGTCGAAGGTCGCGCCCTCGTCGGTAGGAAGCGTCTTCCAGTAGGCAACGGCTTCATCCCAGTCGGCGCCCTGCGGTGCGTGCGGGCGACCCATCAGGTAGGCGAAAGTGGTTTCGTCAGGTGCGACCATGCCCGCGCGAGCGCCGGCCTCGATCGACATGTTGCAAATCGTCATGCGAGCTTCCATCGAAAGCGCACGGATGGCCGAACCGCGATATTCCAGCACGTATCCCTGGCCGCCGCCGGTTCCGATTTTTGCGATCACAGCGAGGATGATGTCTTTCGCGGTTACGCCCGGGCGCAGAGTGCCCTCGACGTTGATCGCCATGGTCTTGAACGGCTTGAGCGGAAGGGTCTGAGTGGCGAGCACGTGCTCGACCTCGCTGGTGCCGATCCCGAACGCGAGTGCCCCGAAGGCGCCATGGGTGGCGGTGTGCGAGTCCCCGCAGACGATCGTCATGCCGGGCTGGGTGACCCCGAGCTCGGGGCCGATCACGTGG
>CAITNA010000030.1 GCA_903893675.1 uncultured Micrococcales bacterium | reverse complement strand
TTCGTGCGCGCTGCTGGTGTGAGAGGCGCATCCGAGTCGATTGAAATCAGCTCAATTGGGCAGGTGTGCGGCAGCCAGATTTGAACCAACCGCAGCTCGGATGCACTGGGCAAAGCAAAGCGCGCGACCGAGTCTTCTCCCGCAATCGTTTCAACCAACTGGTCGTCGTTGTAGACCTCGAGGTCGCCATTGTCGTGGCCGATGCTTTCTTCGAAGCCATCGACAGTGACAGTGATGATCGAAGGTGCGCCGACCCATCCGTTGGTGAGGTTAGTGTCTCGGGTCGAGCGATAGGTGACAACTAGCTCGGTGGCCGCGGTCTCGAACTCAAGTCGAGCGCCTGAAAGCCGACCAGCGACCTTGGCAACGATGGGTGCGTGAGCGTGCTGCGGGAAAGTCCATGCAGGCAGGCGGTTGAACTTGATGCCTCGATCTCCGCGAATTACAAAAGCGCCACGGATGCTGGCACCAATAAGTTGCTCGAACTCAGCCTCGTTGCCCATTGCCCAAGCATAGAGCTGCGGGGCGTCGGGCTACTTGCCAATCAGAATGACGATGTCCTTGCCTTCTTGTCCGAGCTCGGCACAGGTGCCGATCATGATTGTGCCCTGAGG
This sequence comes from uncultured Micrococcales bacterium, assembly GCA_903893675.1. Classification (GTDB taxonomy): domain Bacteria; phylum Actinomycetota; class Actinomycetes; order Actinomycetales; family Microbacteriaceae; genus Rhodoluna. The sequence goes on along the minus strand of CAITNA010000030.1, from coordinate 2,007 downwards.
TGTGTTGCTTGGACGTCCGGTGTATTCACAGGCCTTGGTTGGAACGAAGCCGTCAATTGATCCGGCTGGGCCTTGGGGGCCAGTTGCGCCTTGAGGTCCGGTTGCGCCGGTTGCACCTGTCGCACCCGTTGCACCGCGTGGGCCAGCAACCGTTGCAGTGGTCTGGGTGGTGCCATCTGAGAACTTGATGCCGTGAGCCAGCTTCATCCATCCGGTGTCGCCGGTGGTTCCGATGGTGATGTCCTGGGTGCCAATCAGCGAGGTAATACCCGAGGCGGTGAATCGAATGTTGCCGATGCGGAGGCCGTCGACGCCGTCAATCAGCATCGTGCCATCCGAGATCGTGATGCCCGCCTGCTGGCCGGTCTGGGTGTCCTGAATGTACAAAGTTCCAGGGCCGAGCTGAAGGCTCTTCCAACGCATCGACTGCGTTCCGAGGCTGTAAAGGTTGTCTGTTGCGGGGATGAGGTCACCAGCGAGTGCGGCCGTGTCCAACGCGGTACATGAGCCAGGTGCGCCATCAAGACCGTTGGTTCCATTAGTGCCATTTGTGCCATTGGTTCCATTTGTGCCGGGAGCGCCAGAGGCACCCGGGGCTCCACTTGCACCTGGTGCCCCGCTGGGTCCAGTCTCACCTGTAGCGCCTGTTGCGCCGTTTGAACCATTTGATCCGTTATTGCCGTTGGTTCCATTGGTGCCCGATGTTCCTGGGGCACCGCTCGCGCCTGGATTGCCGGCAGAACCATTCGTTCCGGCTTTGCCAGTGGTTCCAGTAGGACCAGCAATTGGAGTTACTGAAGGTTTAGGGGTGGCGGTCACGGTGACAACTGGTCCCGGTGGTCCGCTTGGGCCGGCTGGTCCTTGTGGGCCAGCAGGGCCAACGTTCGAGGCTGGGGTCGCAGGGCAGAAGCCGATTGCGCGCAAGGTCTTGCCGAGAGTGGTAGTCGAGCTCTGGATGCTGTCAGACAGATAGAAGCCGCCGGTTATTGAAGCGAGGATCAGAGCGATCACCGCAACAATCAAAGTGCCGGTCCATTTGATGGCCTTTAGGTTGGCCCAGAATTGTTTCATTATTCCCCCACTTATCCTCGTGAACTAAGTTCACCATTTCGACTTCAAGGAAGCCTTTCGAAAACTTCACGGCTGTTTCACGAACCGCTACCCCCAATGGCTAGCATAGGGGTCATAGAGTGCTTCGCATTCGGATCGGATCCAAATGATCGAAGACCTGACCCCGCCTAAGGCGCTGGTTGTCGAAGACAATGTCGAGAACCGCCTCAACGTTCGCCTTCAACTCGAGGTCATGGGCCTTCACGTTTATGACACCGCAAACTTCAACGAAGGTCGCGATGTCTTCGCCGAGCGCAGCTTCAACGTCGTGCTGCTTCACCTTGGCTCTGAGCCGCTAAAGGGGCTCGAGCTCTGCCGAATCATTCGCGCCGAGTGGAACGTGCCAATCATCGCCATGACCGACCACGACAACGTCATCAACGAACAGATGTGGATTGCCGCCGGAGCTGACGACTACGTATCGCAGCCGGTCGATAGCAAGTTGCTCGTGTCACGAGTTACTCAGCAGTTGAAGCGCGGCGCGAGCCAGCGCATCCCGACCTCTGAAATCTTGCAGTGGGGGCCGCTCAAGATGGATCTTGGGATGCACGAGTTCTTTGTCGACGGCAAGCCCCTTGCCTTGACGAACACCGAGTTTCAGATCGTGCAGCTGCTCATGGAGCGCCCGCTGCAGGTCTTTAGCCGCGAGCAGATCCTGCAGGCGATTGGCTCGATGAAGGGCCCGATGGCGCCGAACGTTGTCGACACCCATGCCTCGCGCATCCGGTCGAAGATTCGAAACGTCGGTGGCCCAGAGGTCATCAGAGTTATTCGCAGCGTTGGTTTCCGCCTGGCTGCCGAGGTTGCCTAAAAGTTCACGGATGTCCGTGGCCTCGGCTAGCGTAGGTGCTGAAGACCTTGGGGAGGCAAAGTGAATAAGTCGGGTTGTTCCTGCGG
>CAITNA010000029.1 GCA_903893675.1 uncultured Micrococcales bacterium | reverse complement strand
GGTTTCGCTGACGATCTCGTGACGACCATCCGAGTTGATGAGGGTCGCAGCGCGCGCAACGTGCCCCCGACGAACAGCACCGAACCAAAGCGTGCACTCGACCAGGTCGCCGTCGATCGAAACCCACTGCGCCTCGGCATCTTCCGGGATGGCTTCGTGCGGATGTCCTGGACCGAGCTTGATGCCGGTCGGCTTCTTGCGAGCCTGCTCGATCACCCAGTCGAAGTTGGGTGAGTAGTCAGCGGGGTCGAACTTGCGCACGGCACGTTCGCCGCGAGACCCACCGAGTTCGCGGCGGGCAGGGTCGAAAAAGAGTCCGTCGAACTTGTCGAGGTCGACCGTGGTGACATCTGCGTGGTGCACCTCGACGTTGTCGAACGCGCCGAGGTTGAACACTGCGAGGGCAGCGGTTGCCTCATCGATCTCGAAGGCGTCGACGTGCAGGTCTACCGCGGCCATGGCCAGCGACTCGGCGCCGATGCCGCAGCCGAGGTCGGCGATGCGCTCGAGTTTTGCCCCCAGAAAGCGGCCGGCGTGCAGGGCGGCAGCCTGAAGGCGAGAGGCCTGCTCGAGGCCATCCTCTGTGAAAAGCAGCCCATCGGTGAAGTCGCCGAACTTCTTGCGGGCACGGCGGCGAAGCTTGGCCTGGCTGAGCACGGCGGCAACCAGGGTGGGGTGGTAACCCTCGGCGCGAAGGCTCGAGACCAGTTTGACGACATCGGCCTTGGCATCGAGATCGCCGATCGAGCCGAGCAGCTGCAGGGCATCCGGGGTGAGAAGGTGGGCCAGTTCGTCGCGATTCACCTGCCCAAGTTACCCGACCGCGGGCGAGCCAGCCAGAGTTAGCACTCTGTTTGACCGAGTGCTAGAACATCGTTTAGTCTTGTCGTGTGGCCAGACGGCCAACTAACCCAAAAACTAGATTCAGAAGAGGTCAAAGTGTCAGTTTCGATTAAGCCACTTGAAGATCGCATCGTCGTTCGTCCACTCGAGGCAGAGCAGGTCACCGCATCTGGTCTGGTAATTCCAGACACCGCCAAGGAGCGCCCACAGGAGGCCGAGGTCGTAGCAGTAGGACCAGGTCGCGTTGCTGAGAACGGCACCCGAATTCCAGTCGACGTAAAGGTCGGCGACAAGGTCATCTTCTCGAAGTACGGCGGCACCGAGCTCAAGTACAACGGCCAGGAATACCTGGTGCTCTCGGCTCGCGACGTTCTCGCAGTTGTCGAGCGCTAAAAAAGCTGTAACGAATAACCCCGGGCGAAATTTAGCTCGGGGTTTTTCGCTTGGCCTGACCGCCTATTTCATCTGGGGTTCGTTCCCGCTGATCATCGTTGCCCTCGGTTTCGCGTCTCCAATCGAGATCGTCGCCTGGCGCGTGATCTTCGGTTTTCTAACCGCACTCGTGATCATCGCGGCAACCAAAAGCTGGAAGCCGCTTCTCGCGGTCTTCCGTAATCGAAACCATGTGCTCTGGATCGCCACCAGTGGTTTTCTCATCTTCATCAACTGGGTCGTCTATGTCATCGCCGTGGCTAACCACCAAACCGAAGAGGCGGCCCTCGGCTACTTCATCAATCCGCTGCTCACCATCGTGCTGGCAGTCATCTTTCTTGGTGAGCGCCTGAGCAAGTTTCAATGGGTGGCAGTGGGCTTCGGCCTCATCGCCGGAATCGTGCTGACCATCGATTATGGCCACCCGCCATACATCGCACTCTCGCTCGCGGCCAGCTTCGGCATCTATGGCCTGGCCAAAAACAAACTCGGCGGCAAGGTCGACGCCGTGCACTCGTTCGCACTCGAATCTGGTTTCGTGCTTCCGCTTGCCCTGCTCATTCTGGCGTTTGTGGCCACCGGTGGCGGCATTCAATTCATGGATGCAGGCCCAGCCGGTGCGCTCGGGCTGGCTGCATACGGAGCCCTCACGGCCATCCCGTTGATTCTGTTTGGCGTTGCCGCCAAGCACCTGCCGCTTCGCTTCATCGGATTCATGCAGTACCTGACCCCGTCGATTCAGTTCATCATCGCGCTCGCGGTGTTCCACGAGCCGATGCCCGCCGTGCGCTGGATCGGCTTCGGGCTGGTCTGGATTGGGTCTGTCGTGCTGATTTTCGAGGCGATTAGAATTAGGTCTACCGCCAACGTTCGCGAGGGAAAAATTGACTGAAAACAACCCGTTCGGCTTTCTCGGACTCACCTACGACGACGTTCTGCTGCTACCTGGCGAATCTGACATCGTGCCTTCGGCAGTCAACACCGCCACTCAGCTGACCAAGCGCGTCAGCATCAACATCCCGCTGCTTTCTTCGGCCATGGACACCGTGACCGAAGCCCGCCTGGCAATCGCAATGGCCCGCCAGGGTGGCATCGGCGTGCTGCACCGCAACCTCTCGCTCGAGCGCCAAGCCGCCGAGGTCGACCTGGTCAAGCGCAGCGAGGCCGGCATGATCACCCACCCGGTGACCACAACTCCGCTGTCGACCATCCAAGAAGTTGACGACCTTTGCCGTCAGTTCAGAGTTTCGGGTCTGCCAGTTGTCGACGAGGATGACCGCCTAGTCGGAATCGTCACCAACCGCGACATGCGCTTCGTTCTCGAAGTTCAGCGCAGCACCACTCTGGTGAAAGACGTAATGACCCCGATGCCGCTGATCACCGCGCGCGAGGGAATTCGCCCAGAAGAGGCGATTGCAGTTTTCGCGCAGCACCGAATCGAGAAGCTGCCAATCATTGATGGCAACGGCAAGCTCAAGGGCTTGATCACCGTAAAGGATTTTGACAAGAGCGAGAAGTATCCGAACGCATCGAAAGACTCAGCCGGTCGTCTGCTTGTTGCAGCTGCGGTTGGTGTCGGTGGCGACGCGTGGGAGCGTTCGATGGCATTGGTCGAGGCCGGCGTTGACATTCTTATTGTCGACACCGCTCACGGTCACAACC
>CAITNA010000028.1 GCA_903893675.1 uncultured Micrococcales bacterium | reverse complement strand
TGGCCATCTATGGCAAGGCCTTTGCCGAGGCCGGCATCAATATTGCCGCAATGCAGATTGCCCGCCAGCAAAAGGGTGGCAAGGCGCTTTCGATCATCACCGTTGACTCACCGGTTGAGGCTTCGGTTCTCGAGCAGGTTCGCGTGGCGATCGAGGCCGAGAAGCTAACCGCAATCGACATCACCCTCTAGGAGAAGCCATGACTCACATTCTCGACATTCGCACTCCTGAAGAGGTTGCCGAAGGGCACATCGCAGGCGCAATCATCGTTGACTTTCGCGGCGAAGACTTTGAGGCCGAGATCTCTAAGCTCGACATGGCTGCCGATTATGTAATTCACTGCCGCTCGGGTGCTCGCGTTTCGAGCGCGATTCCGATGATGCGTGAACTTGGTTTCACCGGCGAGCTGACCAACGCAGGTGGCATCGATGATGCTGCCGCGATGACCGGCCAGCCAATCGTTCGCGACTAGTCGCGCTTGAACTGCGCGAGGCGAGCGAATAATGGCTCTCTCGCATCGTCGATCGAATTGATCGGCCAGTAAAGCAAAGTCGAGCTCCACTTGAGTTCGATTCGCGCGATTTCTAAATCTGTAAGGCCAAGTTGGCTTATGGGAATGGGCAAAGAATCGATAGCCCAGATTTTCTTTAGCGCTTGAGCATCTTGTGGCTCGGATTCCTGTGACTCGGCAATCAGACTCGAAACGGTTGTTCTAATCTCTTCGACTTTCGATTTTTCGGACGAGTCGAGGGGTAAGTGCAAATCTTCAAGGTTCTGGAGAAGCCATTTCTGAAAATTCGCATAGGCGAGAAGCTTCTCGTGTTTGTTGGCTTGCAGTCGCAATCCCACCAAGAGCATCCAAAGGAGAGAGCCGCTATCTGACGGCGAGAAGCGCTCGAGCCAGATTGCCGCCGCGTCTTGGATACCTTTTTGCTGCTCGGGGGTCCATCCGAGTCGTGTTAGCTCTGGATTCAAACGATCTTGCAAAACCTGACTTGCCCTCGGCATGATTCCCCTCGCTATTCACAGTTAGCCTGCGATGAGCCTAGGCTTTGCTGCCGACATCGCAAAGTAGGCTGAACTCGTGAACGATATCACCAGCCGCGATTACTGGAACAAGAAGTACGACACTGACGAGTACGTCTATACGACTGTCGTCAATCGCTTCGTCAAGGAGTACTGCGAGGGCCTGAAGCCGGGCAAGATGATTGACCTTGCCGGTGGCGAGGGTCGCAACTCGGTTTATTTCGCAGAACTCGGCTGGCAGGTCGAGAACATCGACATCTCGAATGTCGCACTTACCAAGTTTTTGAATCTGGCCGAGGAGCGCGGGGTCGCATCCAAGGTTTTCGCGAACTGCGCAGATGCCACCGGTTTCGAGTCAGTGCTTACCCCTGTTGATCTGGGGGTGGTCGGCTATTTGCAGATTCCCATGGATGACCTCGCCGATGCGCTCTATTGCCTGATCGACAACATTCGCAAGGGTGGCGTGTTGTTCGGCGTTTGGCACTCGCTGAACAACATCGAAGAGGGTTTCGGCGGGCCACAAGACCCGGATGTTCTGCCTTCGGTTGAGCGCATCCAAGAAATGTTGGCTGATGAGCCGCTGACCATCGAGGTGCTCGAGGTTCGCGACGGTCAGGTGCAAACCAAGGATGGCCTGAAACCATCGAAGACCCTGGTGCTCAAGGCAATCAAGAAGTAGCCGGCTGGGGTTGGGCGAGCCTGACTAAACTGGCTCTAAACCGCAGTTTTGGAGCCCCCGTGACCCGTGAATACAAGATCGCCGTAATCGGCGGAGACGGCATTGGCCCTGAGGTGACCGAGGTCGCCCTGGCCGCAATGAAGAAGGTCACGGCCGGTTCTGGCGTTGAGTTTGTCACCACCGAGTATGACCTTGGTGCCCGTCGCTACCTGGCCACCGGCGAAACCCTGACCGAGGCAGACCTCGAATCTTTGAAGCAGCACGACGCCATTTTGCTTGGCGCAATTGGCGACCCTCGTGTTCCATCGGGCGTGCTCGAGCGCCAGTTGCTTCTGAAGCTGCGCTTCAGTTTTGACCACTACATCAACCTGCGACCAACCAAGTTGTATCCGGGAGTGGTTTCGCCACTTGCCGAGCCTGGCGACTTTGACTTTGTTGTGGTTCGCGAAGGAACCGAAGGCCCATACGTGGGCAACGGTGGGGCGATTCGTGTCGGAACCGAGAACGAGGTTGCCAACGAGGTTTCGGTGAACACCGCTTTCGGTGTTGAGCGCACTGTTCGCTATGCGTTCGAACTTGCTGCAGAGCGCGACCGCAAGAAGCTGACCCTGGTTCACAAGCACAACGTTTTGGTGCACGCCGGCGGCTTGTGGCAGCGCACCGTCGATCGCATCGCAGAGGAGTTCCCTTCGGTGAAGGTCGACTATCTGCACGTGGATGCCGCGACCATCTTCATGGTCACCGACCCTGAGCGCTTCGACGTGATTGTCACCGACAACCTGTTTGGCGACATCTTGACCGACCTCGCGGCTGCAATCGGCGGTGGCATTGGCCTTGGCGCATCGGGCAACATCAATCCGGATGGCG
>CAITNA010000027.1 GCA_903893675.1 uncultured Micrococcales bacterium | reverse complement strand
GCGCTTCGACAACATGAAGTACGAAACCCCAGATGCCAGCTGGCTGGGCGAGATGGTCGCCAAGTTGATGCCTGACACCGAGCCGTTGCACCAGCACCCTTCGCGCGGTCTCGACCACGGAGCCTGGGTTCCGCTCAAGGTGATGTACCCGGAAGCCGACATTCCTGTTGTTCAGCTCAGCATGCCGACTCACGACCCGGTTCGTTTGCTTGAGCTCGGTCGCCGACTTCGCCCACTTCGCGATGAAGGCGTTTTGATTATCGGTTCAGGCTTCATGACTCACGGCCTGCCTTTCATTCGCGACTGGCGCACCGATGCCGCAGCTCCAGGATGGTCATCCGAGTTTGATTTGTGGGCAAAAGAGGCGTTGTCGCGCGGCGATGTTGAGTCGCTCATCAACTACAAGACTCTTGCTCCTGGAATGCCGTATGCGCACCCGACCGTCGAGCACTTCACTCCTTTGTTCGTGACTCTCGGCGCATCGCTAGACCCTGAGCAGATTCCTGAAACCAAAATTGATGGTTACTTCATGGGTCTTGCCAAGCGTTCGATTCAGGTCAACTAGTTCTCTGAACTCGTTTCGTCGCCGTTAGCTAGCAAGTGCCTCGGATTCCTTCGGGCGAGCTGCGCTCCACTGTTGCCAAAGCTCGCGAAGATCCCAGGCATTCTCGGCCATAAGTGAAACTCCTCGCACTCCTGTGCGCCTGGTCTTGCCGGCAACCAGCAGTAACTTCGTGTTGAAAAGAATGTGACTGCAGCGAGCCTGTGCGTCTTCGAAGAACGTTGCATCGGAGCATCCGTAGCCGTCGTCGAGGCTGAGAAAGACAACTCGCTTGCCAGAGCGCATCGGTGGAGTCTGGGTGGCAACGCGCACACCGGCAACCAGCACATCGCTCTTGCTGCGCAGGTTTGCCAACTCGTTTGAGCGCACCACGCCCATCTCGTCGAGCATCGGGCGGTATTGCTCGAGCACGTGTTCGGTGTAGTCGAGGCCGAGCAGGCGCAGTTCGGCTTCAACCTTCTCGGCGTTGCTCGGCTCGGGGTTTCCGCGCGGCAGGTCTCCGAAGTCGAAGTCGAGGGTTGGCGCCTCTTGCTCTGACGGCTTGCGCTTCTTGGCCGAGTTCAGCTTGCGAACCATTGCCATGATGTCGCCGCGAGTGTGCTGCGGGCCGAAGTCGCCGAGCTTTAGGCCATCGAGCGCACCAATCTGACCGAGGGTGTCGAAAGTCTTGCGGCTCGGCTTGGCTCGCGAATAAAAGTCGCCGATGTCGCTAAACGGTCGCTCGGCCAGAATTCGCCCGATCTCGGCCTGGCTGATTCCGGTGACGTCGGTGATTGCTAGGCGAACGGCCAACTCTTCGCCGTGACGTTCGACGAGGTATTCATCGCTCGAGAGATTCACATCAATCGGCAGAATTCGCACGCCAAGCCTTCTTGCCTCGGCAAGCAGCAACCGCCGCGGATACATGCCCGGGTCGTGAGTGAATAGCCCGGCCATGAATTCGACGGGGTAGTGGGTCTTGAGCCAAGCGCTTTGGTAGGTCGGCAGGGCGAAGGCTGCGCCGTGGGCCTTGCAGAAACCGAAGCTCGAGAAGCCCTCGAGCACCTGCCAGAGGCGATCGATCACCTGTTTCGAATAACCGCGCTCGGTGCACTTGGTGCGAAAGAACCTTTCTATCTCGGGTTTGACCCGCGGGTCTTCGAGTGAGCGCCGGAGTTCGTCTGCCTTGGCCAGGGTGCAGCCGGTCATCACGTTCAGAATGCGCAGCACGTGCTCGTGGAACACCACCACACCGAATGTCTCGCGCAGAATCGGCTCTAGATCTTTGTGCATGTAGTCGGGCTGAGCGAACTTGTGTCGGCCATCTAGGTATGGCGCAATCATGTTGCCCGTCATTGGGCCTGGGCGAAACAACGAGATCTGAATGGTCAGGTCGTTGAACTCGGTCGGCTGATGCTTGCCGGTTAGTTCGCGCTGACCCGGACTCTCGATCTGAAAGATGCCGAGCGTATTGGTGGTGCGAATGCTCTTGAAGGTTTCTGGGTCGGCG
>CAITNA010000026.1 GCA_903893675.1 uncultured Micrococcales bacterium | reverse complement strand
GCACGGTGTGCTCGAGGGTGGCTGCAACTTGCTCTTTGGTGTATCCGCGGTAGGTCATGGCTTCAGTCTAATTTCGCGATGCGCCTTCACGATGGCAAGCAGGCCGCAAACGGTCAAAGTCACAAGACCCGTTGCACTCATCAACCCAAAGGTTTTCGCCATCTCAAGATATGCGCTGCCCTGCTGCTGCGCGGTCTCGGTGGTCTGCAGATCGAGCCCGAGCCCAAGAATCGCGTAATAGATCGCGAAGAACACCACGAACACTCCGCCGGCGGCAATCACCAAACCTCGGATGTTGAACCCGCGTCCCTCCCTAAACGTTGCATCTGAGACCAGGAAGGCGGTTGCGCCGAGCGAGATTGCAACAAGTGGAAGCGCCCAGATCACAAAGGCCGAGATCAGCGTAAAGAACAGTGCGAAGCCATAGCCAAAACGAAGCAACCGGATGAGCTTGTCGCGCAATTCCAAGGGAGCCTCCTAAAGACTGACAAGTTCAAATCTAGGCTGTTGCTGTGCAGATATCGGTTCGGGTAAAACCCGGCTCAACCAAGGGCCCTCTAGTCGAGGCAGCCGATGACGGCACTGTCACGGTCTACCTGCGCCAACGAGCGGTCGATGGAGCTGCGAACGAGGCACTGATTGAGGTTCTTGCAAAGCACCTCGGGGTTGCCAAGCGCGATGTCGAGATCACGTCTGGGCACACATCACGGCTGAAGCGCATCCGAGTCGCAGACTAACCCCGCTGCCTGGGCAGCAATCAGCTGACCTGAGAAAAGAAAAACCCTCGGCGAACCGAGGGTTTTATTTGTGGACCTAAGGGGATTTGAACCCCTGACCCCCTGCATGCCATGCAGGTGCGCTACCAGCTGCGCCATAGGCCCGTGAACAACTGCTTTAGTTTATACGACAGCCTCGAGTTTGACCACCGGGCTGTCTTTCCAGAGGCGCTCGATCGAATAGAAGGCGCGGTCTTGCTCGTGCATGATGTGGCAGATGACATCGCCGAGGTCGAGCAGAATCCAGCGACCGCCAGCCTTGCCCTCCTCGCGCAGCACCTTCATGCCAGCCTCGTGAAGTTTGACCTGGATCTCATCCGAGATTGATTGCACCTGACGCTCGTTGCGACCCGATGCCAACAAGAAGATGTCAGTCAGCGGCATGAGTTCGCTGACGTCTAGTGCGACGATGTTTTCGCCGAGCTTGTCAGAGGCGGCCGAGGCTGCGAGGTTGGCCAGTTTGATTGCTGCTGCGGTTGCGGTCACGAATTCCTTGATTGTTTAGATGAGTTTTAGAACTGCTGCGGTAATCAGCGCGAAGCCGCCGAGTATGAGAACGCCCATGGCAAGTGCCAGATACGGGATGAGCTTGCCACGACGAAGGTTCACCGGAATAACGCGTGAGCGCGCCATCGCCTGAACGATTCCGGTTACACGCATTGGCGCAACCGAGCTGATGAAGCCAGCGCCGTTGTCAGACTGAATCGCTGCATCGAGTTGCGCGGCTTCTTCGATGACCTTGATTTCACCCGTGGATGTGTCTGGCAGAGTGAACGGAATCTGAATCGAACCGGTGGTAAGAATCTCACCGGTTGAGTCGATGGTCGCGGTGTAGTTAGTCAGGTCTTGCACGTGGTCGATCACGATTGAGTTGGTGACCGGCTCGATGATCATGCCAGGCGAAGCGTCGAACTCAATGACTTCGTTTTCTTCGATGGTGGCAATCGGGGTGGTCTGAGCCAACTCAGGAAGCTGTTCGATTAGGTCATCGTCGTATGGCAGGCGGGCCTCGACTGAATGTGGAGCGATCGGCGCATCTTCCATGCTTTCTTCACCGGTCAGGCGGGCACGCTCGCGCAACTGGCGACGAGTGAGTGGGCCATCGCTGCCGATGCCAAGGTCGCTGAGGTCAACGTGCATGCCTTCTGGGGCCTCAAAGCTCGGGAAGTCAGTCGGGATCTCGATCGGTTCTGGCATGCGAACTGGCGTGGCCTCGACTAAGGGGGTCGGCGCAGGAACTTGTGAGCTTGCCGTAGGCGCTGGCAGCGATTCGACCTTGATGGTCGGCTGCGGAGCCACTGGCTTCAAGTCAAAGAATGCGTTTGAAACTGCAGGTGCAACCTGAGGAGCTGGCGGTGCAGCAGACTCGGTCGTAGCAATCGGAG
>CAITNA010000025.1 GCA_903893675.1 uncultured Micrococcales bacterium | reverse complement strand
GGGGATCGAACCCACGACCCACGGATTAAAAGTCCGTTGCTCTAACCAACTGAGCTAGAGGCCCGCCGCCGTCGATTGCTCGACAACCGGTCTAGTTTAGCCGCTACTCGAGATGCGGGGTCGAGAGAGCTTCGACCACCTGTGACGCCTTGCGACCGGGCCACTCAACAATCAGCATCGCGGCAATCATCAAGGCGCCACCGATGGTGGTTTTCAGGCTCAGCGATTCTTGGCCAACCAGCACTGCGATGAGTGCCGCAAAAACAATTTCGCTGGTCAGAATGATCGCAACTCGCGAGGCGTCCATCTTAGACTGCGCCCAGGTCTGCACGAAGAATGCGAGGGCGGTGGCGAGCACCGCGGTGAACACGATTGCGAACCAGACATCCGGGGTGGTTGGTGGTTGGTAGCCGTCGGGCAGGGCGAAGCCCCAAGTAAGCAGGGCCACGCTGGCCAGCTGAACCACGGTCATGGCATAGATGTCGCGGCCGCGGCTCCAAACCCCAAGTCCAACGATGTGAGCGGCATAGAGCAGCGCGCAGAGCAGGCCCCAGAGCTGCCCGGCCTCAACGGTGAAGCCATTCACCGAGATCAGCGCGAGGCCAACGGTGGCAAGGGCCACGCCCCAGAAGACCTTGCGGTCGAGGCGCTGGCGCAAAAACACCCAGCCGAAAATCGGCGTGAGCACAACATAGAGCCCGGTCAAAAACGCGGTGATGGCAGCCGTGGTCGCCTGCAGTGCGATGGTCTGGGTGATGTAGCCGCCGCCGAGCATGAGCCCTAGCGGCACTGCGGTGCGAAGCACATCCCAGTTAATTTTCTTTAACACGGATGGTCGGGCCAGCACCATCACGATTGCTGCGAGTGTGAAGCGCGTTGCAAGAAAGTCGTTGATCGGCTCTTTATCGATTGCCGGCTTCATGATCACGAATGCGGCGCCCCAGAAAAGTGCGACTGTCACCAGCGCAGGTGCTGCAAGTGCCGGGGTCTTCTTCACCCAGCAAGTCTAGTTTCGGCGACCCTTTGCGGCGGTCTTCGCCATTGACGGAAACACCAGACCGTGCATCGGCCAGACCGACCACCAATAGAGGTGACCCCACAAACCCTTCGGCACATAAATCGCGCGCTGGATGAGCATGCTGCCTGTTCCGCTCACATCGGGGGTAACGACAAACTCGAGCCAAGCACGACCAGGCATTTTCATTTCTGCGCGCAGGCGTAGAAGGGTTGGGCGCTCGAGCGCTTCGACGCGCCAAAAGTCGAGTGCGTCACCAACCGCGAGATGGTTCGGATCGCGACGACCGCGGCGAAGCCCGACGCCACCGACAACGCGATCCATCAGCCCACGTAGCTGCCACGCCCAGGTTGCGGTCGAATAACCATTGTCGCCGCCGATTGCTTCGACGCGAGCGAAAACTGTTTCGACAGAGTCGGTGCTGTAAACCTTGCGCACGTCTGTATAGACCGAGCCACCGGCCCAAGACGGGTCGGTTGGCAGCGGGTCAGAAGGCGTGCTCGGCACAGTTGCGTCTGACCAACGGGTCTCGACGGCAGCGGTCTTGACCTTGGCGAGCGCGAGCTTCACCGCGGTCTTGAAGCTGGTCAAACCGTTTTCAGGGTCTGGGATGAGCTTTCTAATTTCGCGAGTATCAGCAATCACGTCGTTCTTCAGGCTGTCGACAAGGCGGCGGGCGAGTTGGAACGGAACCGGCGTGACCAGGCCGACCCATCCGCTGGAAAGGCGAGGGGTAAGCACCGGAATCGGAATGATGATGCGGCGGCGAAGGCC
>CAITNA010000024.1 GCA_903893675.1 uncultured Micrococcales bacterium | reverse complement strand
GGGGATCGAACCCACGACCCACGGATTAAAAGTCCGTTGCTCTAACCAACTGAGCTAGAGGCCCGCCGCCGTCGATTGCTCGACAACCGGTCTAGTTTATCGAGCAGCCAGATGCGCTTCGACGTCTCGCAGAACTCGACCGTCGATTGAGTGGCCGAGGCGCTCATAAGCGTGAGCCGTGGCCTTGGCGTGGTCGCGCAGCCACTCATAGGTGCGGTCGACCGCAACCTCAGCAATCACGGCATCTTCGAGCCCGCGGCAATAGAGCACCCGAGGCTTGGATGCGCGCAGCGCAGCATCTCCAGGCTGTTCGCCCTGCAGCGTGAAGCCGGCAAGAATCACGGTGTCTTTGATTCGGTCGGGACGAGTGCGAAGCAGCTGCGAGACCATGAGCCCGCCCTGCGAGAAACCAATCGCGATCAGCGGTGCATCCTTGGGCAGGTTTTCATCGACCCACTGCCAGATTGCCTCGGTTCCATCGACCACGTCTTCAACGCGAGGAATGCCGGGAGCCGCAAGTGGGAACCAGGCGAATCCGCCGTGGGCGGTGTTCAAACCGCCGCGAAGTGAAACCCAAGGCAGATTTAGTTTTAGGTGCGGAACAATGTCGATCATGTCTTGCTCGTTCGAACCGTAGCCGTGCAGCAGCACGATGATTGGTTCGCCCGGCTTCTGATTTTCGAGCCCACTGCCAATTGATTTCGAAATCGGATGAATCACGATTCGACTCTCGGTTGATAAAGCGGGTTTTCGGCGTCGGCCGTTTTGCGACCTGGCCACTCAACAATCAGCATCGCGGTGATCATCAGGGCACCACCGATGGTGGTCTTGAGGCTTAGAGATTCCTGGCCAACTAGCACTGCGATTAGTGCAGCAAAGACTATTTCGCTGGTCAGAATGATTGCAACTCGCGAGGCATCCATCTTCGACTGCGCCCAGGTCTGCACGAAGAACGCGAGGGCGGTGGCGAGCACCGCGGTGAACACGATTGCGAACCAGACATCCGGGGTGGTTGGTGGTTGATAGCCGTCGGGCAGGGCGAAGCCCCAGGTAAGCAGGGCCACGCTGGCCAGCTGAACCACGGTCATGGCATAGATGTCTCGGCCGCGGCTCCAGAGCCCAAGCCCCACGATGTGAGCGGCATAGAGCAGAGCGCAGAGCAGACCCCAGAGTTGCCCAGCCTCGACGGTGAAGCCGTTCACCGAGATCAGCGCGAGGCCAACGGTGGCAAGTGCCACGCCCCAGAACACCTTGCGGTCGAGGCGCTGACGCAGAAACACCCAGCCGAGAATCGGCGTGACCACAACATAGAGCCCGGTCAAAAACGCGGTGATGGCGGCTGTGGTCGCCTGCAGCGCAATGGTCTGAGTGATGTAGCCGCCGCCGAGCATGAGACCAAGCGGCACTGCGGTGCGCAGCACATCCCAGTTAATTTTTTTCAACACGGATGGTCGGGCAAACACCATCACGATCGCTGCGAGTGTGAAGCGAGTTGCAAGAAAGTCGTTGATCGGCTCTTTGTCGATTGCCGGCTTCATGATCACGAATGCGGCGCCCCAGAAAAGTGCGATCGTCAGCAGCGCGGGTGCTGCGAGTGCCGGGGTCTTCTTCACCCAGCAAGTCTAGTTTCGG
>CAITNA010000023.1 GCA_903893675.1 uncultured Micrococcales bacterium | reverse complement strand
CGCTATTCGGAACCATCGTCGGCGCATTCACCACTCTGGTTTCAGAAGACAACCTCAAGATGCCTGCCGTTATCGCGTTTCTGGTTGCATCTTCTGGAATCGCGCTTGCCTCAATTGGGTCGGCCTTCTGGGCGCTGCTTGCTGGCGTAATCGTCTGGCAATTCCAGAAGCTCGGCAAAAAGAAAACCGCCTAGTTTCCTAGACGGTTTTCTTGGCGCTTTGACGAGTTGCCTGAGCAACCTTGCGCTTAGCTCTTTAGAGGAGACCTCGACGCTTCAGCAGCGGCTCGATCTGTGCATCCTTGCCGCGGAAGTTGCGGAACAGCTGCAGGGCATCCTGGGTGCCACCGCGCGACAGCAATTCATTTCTGAAGTGGTCGCCGTTTGCACGGGTCAGGCCGCCGTTGTTCTTGAACCACTCGACGGTCTCGGCATCCAAGACCTCAGACCAGATGTAGCCGTAGTAACCGGCCGAGTAACCACCCGAGAAGATGTGCGAGAAGTAGGTGCTGCGATAGCGAGTAGGCACGAGGTCAAAGTCGAGGCCATACTTGGCAATCGCCTTCGCCTCGAAGTCTTCGACATCGGTTGGAATTTGCTCTGGAGTGAGCTCGTGCCAAGCCAGGTCGAGAACCGACGCTGCGAGGTATGCCACGGTGTCGTGACCCTGGTTGAAGGTCGAGGCACGGTTTAGGTTCTCGATCCATTCAGCCGGGATACGCTCGCCGGTCTCATAGTGCTTCGCGTAGTTGTCGAGCACTGCTGGCCACTCGATCCACATCTCGTTCACCTGCGAAGGGAACTCGACGAAGTCGCGCGGGGTAGAGGTTCCGCTGAAGCGCGGGTAGGTGACGTTCGAGAGCATGCCGTGAAGTGCGTGGCCAAACTCGTGGAACAGGGTGCGGGTGAAGTCGAGGCTGAGCAGTGTTGGCTGACCCTGAGGTGGCTTCACGATGTTGAGGTTGTTGACCACAACCGGCAACTGGCCAAGCAGGTGTGACTGGTCGACAAGAGTGTTCATCCAAGCACCACCGCGCTTTGAGTCGCGGGTGTAGAAGTCGCCGATGAACAGCGCGAGCTTGCTGCCGTCTTCGTTGAACACCTCGAACACGCGAGCCTCTGGGTGGTATGCCTCGAGGTCTGGGCGCTCGACGAAGCTCAGGCCGAACAGCTTGTTGGCCGCATAGAAGACGCCGTCGAACAGCACGTTGTTGAGTTCGAAGTAAGGCTTGAATGCCTCAACGTCGATGCTGTACTTCTCGGCGCGAACTTTCTCGGTGTAGAGGCTCCAGTCCCAAGGCTTGACCTCGAAGTCGTGCCCCTCGGCCTTGATGGCGGCTTGGATGTCTGCTGCCTCACGCTCTGCGTTCTTGCGCGCAGGTGCGGCGATCTTGTGCAGCATCTCGTGTACGTTCTTCGGGTTCTTTGCGGTGCGGTCGGTGAGCACATAGTGTGCGTGTGACTCGAAGCCGAACAGGCGGGCCTTCTCGGCGCGCAGCTTTACCATTTCGAGCAGCACTGGGCGGTTGTCGTTCTCGTTGTTGCGACCGCCCTTCACCAGGCTGTTCTTGAAAATCTTTTCGCGAAGCGCGCGGTTGGTCATGGTCTCGAGCAGCGGGTTTCCGGTGAAGTTCACCATGCCGAGGAACCACTTGCCCTCGTGACCGCGCTCCTTGGCGTTCGCAGCGGCTGCGGCGATGTCGCCTTCGCTGAGGCCATCGAGCTCTGCGATGTCGTCAACTCAGACGCCAAGGTCATTGGTGTCTGCAAGAAGCTGCTGACCGAACTTGGTGTCGAGCTCTGCAAGGCGCAGGT
>CAITNA010000022.1 GCA_903893675.1 uncultured Micrococcales bacterium | reverse complement strand
CGCTGGTCACCAAGGGTGATCGCGGTTTCTACGACAAGTTCCGTGGCCGCTTGATCTGGCCGATTCGCGATGCGGCCAATGCCGTTATCGGTTTCGGTGCGCGCAAACTTTTCGATGACGACAACGGCCCGAAATATCTCAACTCGTCAGATACGTTGGTCTATCACAAGTCGCAGGTGCTCTATGGCATCGACCTTGCCAAGAAAGAAATCTCGAAGCAGCAGCAGGTCGTCGTGGTCGAGGGCTACACCGATGTGATGGCCTGTCACCTTGCCGGAATCACAACGGCGGTTGCAACCTGTGGCACTGCCTTTGGCGATGATCACATTCGCATTCTCAATCGCATGCTCACCTCAGATACCAAGCCTGCAGAAGTCATCTTCACCTTTGACCCAGATGCAGCGGGGCAGAAGGCCGCGATGCGCGCATACAACGACAGCGGCAAGTTCAATGCGCAGACCTTCGTTGCGGTTGGCCCAGACGGTCTAGACCCGTGCGACCTGCGCAGCGCGCGTGGCGATGAGGCAGTCGTCGAAATGATCACTAAGCGCCGCCCGATCTACGAATTCGCAATCAAGCAAAAGATTGCACCGTTCGACATGTCCAGTGTCGAGGGAAAGGTTGCAGCGGCTCGCGCTGCAGCCCCGGTCATCGCATCCATTCGCGATGCCGCGATGCGCCCTGCATACATCCGTGAACTTGCCGGATGGGTAGGCCTCGAGGTTGGCGAGATCGCGGGTCTGGTCGAAGTCTCTGCAAAGCAATCACGCTCGGATGCCGTAACCGCCATTCGTCGCGACCAAGCTCTCGTGCCTCCTCCTGTCGACGAGGGCGCAGAACCAAGCGCATACCCCGCAGTGAATCTGCGCGACCCGATTCAGATGTTCGAACGTCAGGTGCTCGAAGTTCTGGTTCAGGTGCCTGAGGCTTATCAGCGCGAGCAGGCAGCCCGAATCGTGCGCTCGGGCTTCAGTGCTCCGACTCACATCGCCATCGGCTCGGCTATCGAGGGCGCCCTAGAGCACTTCGGCACCCAGCGCTTTTTGCCTGAGGTTATGGCGGCTCTCCCTGCTGAGTTGCACGGCGTGCTTCTCGAGGTAGCCGGCAAGGAGCTTCCAGCGATCGACCAAGAGGGCCTGGTTCGCTATGGCCGCGGCGTCATCTCGAAGGCCACTTCATCTGTGCTGCTTCGCGAAAAGAACGAGCTGCTTGCCGCGCTTCGTCGCACCGACGCAGACCAAGAGCCACAGACCTATGCCGAGCTTCAGCGCCAATTGGTAGCCATTGAAAAGGAACGCCGCGAAGCGGAGGGCAACCGATGATTGACCGCACCAAGGTTGCAATCGCGCCGCACTCAAATGCCGCATACGAGGCAGCGGTCGTTGCAGCGGACGGACAGGTGGTTCCACTCGGGCCAGAAGTAGCCGCCATGATCTGGACTGACTATTCAAAGCCACAAGACCTCGACGAAACCGTGCGTGCCAACCCACAGCTCGAATGGGTGCAGTTGCCATTCGCCGGAGTCGACGCATTCAAGCAGAGTCTCAACTTGCCAGTTACGTTCACCTCGGCCAAGGGCAGTTATCGTCAGCCGGTTGCAGAGCACGCACTGACCCTTTGCCTGGCACTGGCCAGAAAGATTCCCGAACGAGTTCGCGCAACCTCGTGGGGCGACAAGTTTGCCGTGAGTCTCTATGACTCCGAAATTCTTATTGTTGGCGGCGGTGGCATCACCGAAGAGTTGCTCAATCTGCTGGCGCCTTTCAACACCAGAGTTAACGTGGTTCGAAAGCACGTAGCACCGATGCAAGGTGCCCAGGTCTTCGGCTTCGACAAACTCGACGAGCTGCT
>CAITNA010000021.1 GCA_903893675.1 uncultured Micrococcales bacterium | reverse complement strand
TTCACCAGTGCATCGAAGCCAGCCGCAATCGAACCCAAGAAATAGAAGTCGCCCGTTGAAGAAGTTGCCTTGCCGATGTCGATAGTTCGCGGAATCTCGAGGTGATCGATTGCGACCTGCGTTGCCCAAACTATGTTGTCGACCGGAAGACCGAGTGCGCGGGCGATGTCGTTGCCGGTTCCGCTTGCGATGATTCCGAGCGGGATGCCCGCATCCATGGCCAGGTTTGCACCTATGTTGACCATGCCGTCGCCACCGGCAACGAGAAGTGCGGTGACCTGACCTTGAGCCAATGAAGTTTGAGCTTTAGAGATCGCGAGTTCGCGAGAGCCCGAGGTGTAGTCGATGAAGTCGACGCCGAGTCGGGTTAGCTCGGCTGTGATGGCCTTGTGATTTACCCTGCCAATACCACGGCCTGCCGTGGGGTTCACGAACAGGCCGATGGTCATGGGCAAGACATTAGCAGTTACTTACCGCAGTTGCAGGCGCCTTGAGGGCAGCTGCACTGGTTGCCGCACTGGCAGTTTGCGCCACAGTTACAAGATTCAGACATTTCACACCTTCTTTCTTGTCGTACTTCCATCATCTACCCGAAAGGCGATTTTGCAAGTGGCTCGCAGTAGATTCGAAGCATGAAGATCACCAAACACGGGCACGCCTGCCTGGTTCTAGAAGAGGGCTCGACCAAGGTCGTGCTCGACCCCGGTGTTTACACCGCCCCGATGGAGGGGTTGCACCACGTGGTTGCCGTCGTCATCACGCACATCCATGACGACCACTGCAGCGAAGAGCAGCTCGACCGCATCGCGGCCACCAACCCGTCGGTCAAGATTTTTGGCACGGATGAAGTTGCCAAGCGACTTGCCGCCAGCCGCCCCGACCTCGACGTCACGCCTGTTCACCACGGCGACCTGTATTCGGTTGGCGATTTCCGCATTGAGTTCTTCGGCGACATGCACGCCGAGATTCACCGCAGCATTCCGCTGGTGCAGAACTGCGGAGTGATGTTCAACGACAAGCTCTACTACCCCGGCGACAGTTTCACCCGCCCAGACCGCCCGGTCGAGCTGCTGGCCGTGCCGGCAAGTGCCCCGTGGCTGAAGATCAGCGAGGTCATCGACTTCGTGGCCGAGGTTGCGCCGAAGCGCTCGTTTGCCACCCACAACATTCACCTGAGCGACTTTGGCAACGACCTGAACAACGGTCGCATCAAGGCAACCACCGAGGCCGGCGGCGGAACCTTCGAGTTCTTGAAGCCTGGCGAGTCGACCGAGGTCTAACCCCCAAACGTGCAAAAACCCCCGAAAACTCGGGGGTTTTTCTCTTGCTGGGATACCAGGACTCGAACCTAGAACAAAGGAACCAGAAACCTTCGTGTTGCCAATTACACCATATCCCACTGGTTTGGAGCCGGCCAGCGGCACCAAGGAACTACTTTACCTGCGCGTGCAGGCTAGGGCAAACCTCTAAACGGCCGCGGCGAAAGCGCGCAGTCGGGCTACGGTGGCCTCACGTCCGAGGATCTCCATCGACTCAAACAGCGGCGGCGAGATGCGGCGGCCCGAGATTGCAGTGCGCAGAGGGCCGAAGGCGACGCGAGGCTTCAACCCCATTTGCTCGACCAGCAAGGCGTTCAGCGCCAGCTGAATCAGCTCGGTCGCAAACTCGCCGAGTGACTCGAGCGCGTCGGCTGCGGCCAGCGCAATCTCGGCCGCGTTCTCAGGCAGGCCATCCCGGGCATCCTGGTGAATCGAAACCTCGTCGACAAAGAAGAAGCTCAGCATGTCGACGGCCTCGCTCAGAACTACGATACGCTCTTGGATGAGCGGAGCAGCGTCTTTCAAAATCGCACGGTCGCGATCACTGAGCTCTGCCCCGAGCACGCCAGTGCTCTGTAGATAAGGAACGATTCGCGCCTCGAAGTCTTCTGCCGAGAGCAGACGAATGTGCGCCGCGTTGAT
>CAITNA010000020.1 GCA_903893675.1 uncultured Micrococcales bacterium | reverse complement strand
GTTCAGAGTCAGAAGCCAAGAAGGTTGCAGCGCGCCTCGAGTCGGGTTCGGTCAACGTCAACGAGGGCTACCGCGCGACCTTCGCATCTTTCGGAGCCCCAATGGGTGGCTTCAAACAGAGTGGTCAGGGTCGTCGCAGTGGCGTCACCGGATTGCTGCGCTTCACCGAGGCTCGCACCGTCGGTGTTGCACGGACTGTTCTCGGGCTTGGGTTGCCGACATCGGCTAAGGGTTGGAAGACCATGGCTCCGTTGATGAACCGCCTGGCGACCATCCTGCGCCGCCTGCCTTAGGCAGAACCGGCAAACTATTCGGCTTATGTGGCCTCGGTGTCGAACGGGGCAGCTTCGCCATCGGCCAACTTCGTGACCTTGCCAGGCTTTGCATCGTTCAGGGCAGAAACCACGGTTGCCTTGGCCGCCATCAGATCGCGCCCCTCTTCGACGAGCGCATCACGGATGATTCGACGCGGGTCATACTGGCGCGGGTCGAGCTTCTTCCAGTCGAGGTCGTTGAACTCCTCGCCCATCTCTTCGCTCAACTGAGTCTTGGCGCCTTCGGCCATGCGGCGAAGCGACTTTACGAACTGAGCGAGTTTTTGCGCGTATCCCGGCAGACGGTCTGGGCCTAGCACGAACGCTGCGATCAACCCAAGGATGATCAACTTTTCGCCGCTTAGTCCAAACACCCAACTAGGTTAGCCCGAATCCGCGGGTTAGGCATATGTGAGGGTTAGCATTGGCGACAGATACCCATGGCAGACAAAATCACCAGCTGGAAATACACCGAAGACGTCGCTCGCGAAGACGAGGTGCTTCGTCAGGCTCGCAATCGCGCCGAGGAGCTCGGCGTTGAGTGCATCACCCCATCGGTTGGCGCTCACCTATCGATGCTGGCCAACTCGCTTCAGGCCAAGTCAATCGTTGAGGTTGGCAGCGGCACCGGAGTCTCAGCTGTCTATTTGCTTCGCGGTTCAGCAAATGCTGTTCTTGCAACCATCGACAACGAGCAAGAGCACAGCAACGCAACCAAGTCGACTCTGACCGACGCGGGCATCGCCGCAAATCGCCTTCGCCTAATCACCGGCAAGGCCACCGAGGTGCTCGCCAATCTGGCCGACGCGGCCTATGACCTAGTTCTTCTCGATGCAGACCGCGAAACCTTGGATGTTCAAATCAGCGAATCGTCACGCCTGCTTCGCCCGGGCGGAGTCATTGCGGTTGCACACGCACTCTGGCGCGATCGAGTGCCAGACCCTGCGATGCGCGACGAGGCAACTCAGATTTACCGCGACCTAATTCGCACGCTGCAGGACAACGACGATTTCGTCACCTCGGTTCTGCCAATCGGCGACGGCCTGCTGCTCGCATCCAAGCGCTAGGCCAACAAGCCGGGCAAAAGAAAAACCCGACCTTTCGGTCGGGCTCTCAATAAAAACTCGCTACTTCTTGGTAGCTACGATCGGCTTCAGCTTCTGCTGCAGCTCTTCGAGCTCGGTCTTGTCCATGACTACCTGAACGCGACCGCCGCCATCGGCTGGGATGCGCAGGGTGTAGAGACCGCGTGGCTCAGGAACAATTTCCATTGGTCCGTCGCCGGTGCGTGGTTTCTGTGCTGCCATACGTAAAAACTCCTTGAATCTGGCGTCATCGCCGAAATCCAATTCTAACAAAAACCCCGACATTGGTTAAGTGGCGGTTGGCCCTTGGCCAGGTGAACAGCCGGTTTATGGGGGCGTGTAGTCGGGGGCGGTGTACTTCCAGCAGACCCAAAGCCAGAGCAGCTGGCCGCCAATGCTTAGGGCCAGAATCAGGCCCTTGAGCCACCTGGGCTGGTTCACCGTGGCCACACCGAGGGCTGCCAAGACCGGCCAGGCCGGAAACAGGATGCGCGGGGTGCTGGCCTGCGGGAAGAACACCACAAACAGGTAGCCGATGTAGGCAATCGACCAGACGTCGATCTCTTGCCCGAGGGCGCGAACCGATGGCCGGGTCAGCACCCAAATAATCAGGCCAACCACGGCAGCGATGAACACCTGGCCGATGCCCTGCCCGATGAAGAAGCCGCCACTCTGGAACCAGCCCAGAAACGGGGTGATGTTCTCTTTGCCCGTAAAGCCTGCGCGCCACGAGTTTTCGGTCTCGAGATAGGCGTTCCAACGCCCGGTCGCCGCCCACGCGATGCCCAGCCAGAGGAACCCGAAGATTCCGCTGACCGCGGTGAGGCCGAGAAGGCGCCAGCGCTCACGAACATCCTTGCGGTGAATGATTGCGAGAATCAAAAACATCAGCGCGAACGCCTGCGTGCCAGGTCGGGTCAGCGAGGCTGCAAGGATCGCGAGCACCACAACCCAATCTCGCCGCTGCACGAAAGCCCAAATCGCAACCGTGATGAAGAAAAGCTGCATCGAATCTGCATAGCCAACCTGCAATACCGGCGAGGCCCAGGCAAACGAAACGATGGTGATTGCCCAGAGTGTGGTTCTTTCATCCAAGCGCAGGCGAAGCAACCGGTATGCACCGATGATGAACAGGAAGCCGAAAATTGTTGCGACGATCGGCGCGAGATATTTCCAGTCGACCGTGGTCAACCAAGCCAGTGCCTTGATCAGATAAGG
>CAITNA010000019.1 GCA_903893675.1 uncultured Micrococcales bacterium | reverse complement strand
TACAAGCTGCCTGGCACCAACACCTGGATCACCAACTCGGGTGAAGGAAAGTGCGGTGGCCAGCCGACCGTCAGCATCGCAACCGCGCTGATGCTCTCGTGCAACATTCCGTTCGCGCAGCTCGGCATCCTGATTGGTCAAGACGCAATTCACGCACAGGCAGAGAAGTATGGCTTCGGTAAGTCGGTCGACATTCCACTGCACTCGACCCCGAGCACCTACCCAACCGGCATGGATGATGCTCAGACCGCGCTCAGTTCATTCGGTCAGTTCGACGACCGCGTCACGCCGTTGCAAATAGCGATGATTGCTGCGACTGTCGCAAACGCCGGAGTCGAGATGACGCCAAACCTCGTTTCAAATGTTCAGTCAGCAAACCTCGCGTCTCTCTGGTCGCCGCAGCCAAGTCAATATGCGAACCCGATTTCGGCACAGACGGCATCGTGGCTGAAGCAGATGATGATCAATGCTGTCGCCCACGGAGTTTCATCGAACGGTTCGATTCCTGGCGTGAGCGTTGCAGGAAAAACGGGAACCGCACAAAACGGAGTGGGTGATCCATACACACTGTGGTTTACCGGTTTTGCTCCTGCAGACAAGCCGAAGGTTGCAGTTGCAGTTGTAATTGAAAACGGTGGGGGCATCGGTCAGGCGGGTCGAGGCAACTCACTCGCTGCTCCGGTAGCGCGCAAAGTCATGGAGGCGGTGCTCGGCAAATGAAGCCTGAAGTAGGAATGATTTACGGCAGCCGCTATCGCCTCATCTCGCGCATCGCAATCGGTGGCATGGGTGAGGTTTGGCAAGCGCACGACCAAGTAATTTTGCGCGATGTTGCAATCAAGATTTTGAAGCCCGAATACATGGGCGACCCCGGCTTCGTCGAGCGCTTCCGCACTGAAGCTCGTCACGCCGCGATGATCAATCACGAGGGCATCGCGAACGTTTTCGATTACGGCGAAGACGGCGGCAGTGCATACCTGGTGATGGAACTCGTGCCAGGCGATTCACTCGCCAAGATTCTCGAGCGCGAGCGCAGCATCTCTGTCGACCGCGTGCTCGACATCGTTTCGCAGACTGCCCGTGCGCTGCACGAGGCGCACCTCCAAGGTTTGGTTCACCGCGACATCAAGCCGGGCAACCTGCTGATCACCCCGGATGGCGTTGTGAAGATCACAGACTTCGGCATCGCTCGTGTGGCCGACCAGGTCTCGCTGACCGCAACCGGACAGGTCATGGGCACCGTGCAGTACCTTGCGCCCGAGCAGGCCACCGGCAAGGTGCCGACCCCGGCGACCGACATCTATTCGCTCGGCGTGGTCGCCTACGAGGCCCTTGGCGGCAAGCGCCCGTTCAGCGGAGAATCGCAGATGGCCATCGCGATGGCTCAGATCAATGAGACCCCGCCGCCGCTGCCAAGCAACATCGACGAGCGGGTTCGCAGCCTGATCATGCAGTGCCTGGCCAAGAAGCCTGCCCAGCGCCCATCATCGGCCCTGTCGCTGGCCGAACGGGCCGAAAGCCTGATGAGCTATGCGCCTAAACACATCGCCGCCACTCGCCTGATTACCTCGCCGACGGTCGCTGACACCACCGCGCGCATTCCCATGGTTGAGCAGAAGCCAGAGAAGCGCCAGCTGGTCTGGCCCTGGATCGCCGTGATCGCCCTGGTCGCCATCACTGGCCTCTCAGTGGTTGCCGCCATGGTCATCGGGGCCATCTCGGGCCACAACCCGAACCAGAGCTTCACCCCACCTAGCCCAAGCGGCTCCGCGAGCGCTCATCTTTTCGGCGAACTTGTTTGCGAATTCATCGGCAACTGCTTCGTGAACGATGAAGCGATTTGCTGCGGTGCACGCCTGACCGATGTTGCGC
>CAITNA010000018.1 GCA_903893675.1 uncultured Micrococcales bacterium | reverse complement strand
GTGGCAACCGGATAGCCTTCGCGCTGCAACGCTTCTTGGATGCCGGTACACAAGCCAGGTTCGTCTTCGACAACAAGGATCTTGATCATTATTCGTGGCTCCTACTGCATTCGGGGAGTGTCAGGGTGAATGTCGAACCAAGCCCTGGCTTGGAGAAAACCTCAATGTCACCGCGGTGGTTCTGGGCAATGTGCTTGACGATGGCGAGACCTAGGCCAGTGCCACCGGTTTCGCGTGAGCGCGAAGGGTCGACGCGATAGAAACGTTCGAAGATGCGGGCCTGATCTTCAACCGGGATGCCCAACCCGCTGTCGGTGACTACGATTTCGATTTCACCCGCACGGTGTCGGATTGCCACGCCAACTTGGGAATTTGCATCCGAGTAGTTGATTGCGTTTTCAATCAGGTTGGTGACCGCGGTAATCAACTGCTCTTGATTTCCGAGCACACAGCCATCCGAGATATCAGAAAGCACCTTGGTGCGCTTGACTTCTGCGACTACGCGCGTGCGCTCGATAGCTTCGCTCACGACCAAGGCAACATCTACCTCGTCGTTGAACGCGACCGTAGATGCAGACTGCAGGCGTGAGAGTTCGATGATATCCTGAACGATTTGGCTGAGTCGAGTCGCCTCGCGCTGCAGACTGCTTGCGAATTTCAAAACTGCCTCTGCATCGTCGGTCGCCCCCTGCAGGGTTTCAGCGAGCAAACTGATTGCACCGATTGGAGTCTTTAACTCGTGAGAGATGTTGGCAACAAAGTCGCGACGGGTTTCATCGAGTCGACGCGCTTCGGTGCGATCTTCGATAACCAGCGCAATCAGGCGCTCACCGATTGGTGCGGCGGTGGCGAGAATCCAAGTCTTGGATGCACGGCCACCAAAGTTGACCGCGCCCTCAAAGCTCTCGGTCTCGCGTGACTTGCGAGCCCAGTCGACCAGGTTGAGCAATTCGATTTCGATCAGTGGGCGACCCTGTGAGAGGCCGATCGCCTGAGCCTCTTCAGTAGCCCTAACCATGACGTTGCTGTCATCGACCACAACCCCCGGGCGCCCCAGGGCGTGCAAAACATCGGCGGCGATGTCGAGGCGGGCAGAACTTTGGTTCATAGTCCAAGATTAGAGTGGGTTAACTAGGTAAACAGGCCTCGTCGCCTTCATCTGAGCCAAATTCGGTGAAAGTTGGGGATGAGTTTGGCAATCGTTCACTTAGTGGAATATAAAGTCAGAGTCAGAGCAACCAGATAAGGAAAGCGCATGCGCGAAGTATTCCAGACACAGCTTCAAGAGGTTCAGGTTCGTTTGGTCGAAATGGCCGAAGACACCTTGCGCATCATGGAGAAGGCCACCAAGGCATTCACCGAGTCGAACGTTCAGCTAGCTGACGAGGCGATCGCTATTGCCGACCAGACCGGAAACAAGGCCCTTGCTCTCGACGAACTTGTAATTCGAATTCTTGCCAAGCAGTCGCCTGTTGCTCGTGATCTTCGCATCCTAGTTTCGGCCCTGCGCATCTCGGCATCGCTCGAGCGCATGGGCGCCCTTTCGGGTCACATCGCGGCAATTGCG
>CAITNA010000017.1 GCA_903893675.1 uncultured Micrococcales bacterium | reverse complement strand
TCATCCTGAGAAATCGGCAGCGCCTCGCTGAGGGCGGCGCCCATGCGATCGGCCACAGAATCGGCGAGCAGGCGAATCAGCGGAAAGGCGTCTTGCACCCAAAGTTCGCGGCTGAGCAGTTTCGGTTCGCTGCTCGGCGGGGCAATCTCGGTGGCACCGCCAAGCCAAAGGGTGCCGACTCCGAGCGCTGCCGCCACGGCGACCCTGGTCGAGTCGCTGATTGGTTCTGAATTCTGGGATGCCTTGCTGCGTGCCTGATCGAGGGCTAGCTTCCAGCCGGCTGAGCCATCCTTCGGCTGCGAGCCAATGAACTGGCGAAGTTGCTCCATGGCCTGGCGCATGTCGGCGGGGTCTTTTGGGAGTCCGAGCGATTCGGCCATCTCTGCGAGCTTTGAGTCGTCGCCGACCTCGGCGAAGAAACGGGCGAAGAACTCGTTGAAGTCTTCGTCGCCGGGCTCACTGCCGCCCGGGGGATTGTCGCCAGTCTCACTCATCATTACTCCTGACTACACGCTAATAGGCTTGGGGGCGAAAGGCACAAATGAGCATTGATTCAGAGCAGACTCCAAGCCGCAGCCGTAAGCGCATAATCGGTGGGTTGGTGGCCTTGGCTGTTTTCCTGGCCGGCTTCGCCTTTCTCGCATTCGTCAGGGCGCCTTACGTAATTGAACGCCCAGGCCCAGTCATCAACGTGCTTGGCAAAGACGGCGACACCAAGGTGATCTCGGTTGAAGGCACCGACAGCTACGCAACCTCGGGCGCACTCGATCTGCTCACAGTGAGCATCGTTGGCAACCGCGATCAGACTCCGAGCTGGGCCGAACTGTTCATGGCGTGGCTCGACCCGAAGCAAAACATTTTGCCTATCGACGAGATTTTCCCAATCAATCAGACTCAGCAGCAGAACGATGCCGAGAGCGCAGCCATGATGGAGCAGTCTCAGCAAGACGCCATCTTTATGGCGCTGCACAAACTCGGCTACAAGATTCCGACTCACGTCTACATAAGCGAAGTGAAGAAGAACGCGCCATCGTCGGGCAAGCTCGTCGCTGCTGACTACATCCAAAGTGTGAATGGTCAAACGCCGACCACAATCGACGGCCTGCGCGCGCTGATCAACAAGTATGGCGACAAGCCGCTTACCGTCGTGGTCAACCGCGGTGGCAAAAACCTGACGTATCAGATCACTCCGGCGAAAGACCCTGACGGCAAGTTGGTGCTCGGCATTTTCGTCGGATACAAATACGACTTCCCAGTGAAGGTGAACCTCGAGCTGTCTGACATCGGCGGCCCTAGCGGCGGCATGATGTTCGCACTCGGCATCTACGACACCCTGACCCCTGGTGAACTCACCGGCGGTGCGCACATCGCAGGAACCGGAACCATCGACCCAACCGGCTCGATTGGCCCGATTGGTGGCATCCAAGAAAAGATGTATGGCGCAAGCGACGCCGGCGCCAAGTACTTCTTGGCCCCTGAGTCGAATTGCAACGAGGTCGTGGGCCATGTGCCAAGCGGCATGCAGGTATTCAAGGTCTCGACCTTTGACCACGCACTCGACGTGGTGAAGGCCATCGGCTCGCACGCAGACCTGTCGCGCTTCGCGACCTGCACCAAATAAAGCTTTCGGAAACTGAGAGGTAAAAATGGCACGCAAGAAAACGAGCCCGGTTGCTGTATCGCTGGTCATCCTGGTGTTGTTGGCGGTCGGAGTGGTCTGGCTGAGCGGTTTCTACACCGAGTTCCTCTGGTTCAACCAGCTTGGTTACTCGACCGTTTTCACTACACAGGTATGGGCGAAGCTCGCAGCATTCGGTGTCGGTTTCTTGATTGCTGGGGCGGCCGTCTTTGCGGTCATGTGGTTCGCTGGCCGCAAGCGCCCAATCTATGCACGCCAAACCAATTCGCCGCTCGACGCCTATCGACAGCTAGTTGACCGCTCGCGCAAGTTCTGGTTGATCGTGCTTCCTGCAATCGCAGGTCTGGTCGGCGGTTCATACGCAGCGGGCAAGTGGCAGATCGCAGCGATGTTCCTGAACCACACCTACACCGGAGTCAAAGACGCACAGTTCGGTCTCGACACCGGCTTCTATCTTTTTGACTTGCCGTTCTACAGCACACTGTCTGGTTTCTTGACAGTGCTAACCCTGTTCGCACTTCTCGCATCTGCGGGCATGCACCTCTTGTATGGCTCACTCAGCATCGATGGTCGCCGCTTCTTGTTGGCAAAGGGCGCGCGCGTTCAAATTGCTGTGATCGCCGCAGTGTTCATCGCGCTGCAAGGTGTTGCACTTTGGCTCGATCAATACGCAACCATGACCAGCGACAGTGGCCTGTTCACCGGTGCCACCTACTCGGATGTGCACGCCACCATCCCGGCATTCGAAATTCTCGCGCTGATTGCCTTCTTGATTTCGATCTTCTTCTTGGTCGCGGCTATCACTGCGCGTTGGCGCATCGCGCTGACCTCGACCGGATTGTTGGTCGTTGCATCCGTGCTGTTGTCGGGTGTGTTCCCGTGGGGCATGCAGACCTTCGTGGTCGTGCCAAACGAGCGCAGCTTTGAGGCGCAGTACATCAAGCGCAACATCGACGCCACGCTTCAGGCCTATGGTCTCGACAACATCAAGACCGTCGACTACCAGGCCAAGACCACAACCGATGCCGCAAACCTTCGCGCAGATGCCACCACGGCTGCGAACATTCGCATCATCGACCCGACTCTGGTTTCGAGTGCCTTCAAGCAGTTGCAGCAGGTTCAGCAGTACTACAGCTTCAACAGCCAGCTCGATGTCGATCGCTACAACATCAACGGCCAGTCGCAAGACACTGTTCTTGCCGTTCGCGAGCTAAACCAGTCGGGCCTCGGCTCATCACAGAGCTGGTACAACAACGTCATCGTTTACACCCACGGCTATGGGCTCGTGGCCGCCTATGGCAACCAAGCCAGCACCGACGGCCAGCCGGTGTTCCTGCAGAGCGGCATTCCGAACGTCGGCGCACTCGGCACCTTCGAGCCGCGCGTCTACTTCGGCGAGCAGTCGCCGAACTACTCGATCGTTGGGGCAGCGGGGTCGCAGAAGCGCGAGCTCGATTACCCGAGCGCAGGCAGCGGAAGTGCCGCGAGTTACACCTTTACTGGCAACGGTGGCCCGACCCTAAACGGAATCGTCAACCGTCTTGCCTATGCCATCAAGTTCCAGAGCGAGCAGATTCTGCTCAGCGATGCCATCGGCGACAAGTCTCAGATTCTCTACAACCGCAATCCGCTAGATCGTGTCGCCGCAGTTGCGCCATACCTGACCCTCGACTCGGATGCCTACCCAGCCGTCATCGACGGCCGCATCAAATGGATCGTCGATGGCTACACCACCAGCGCGAACTACCCATACTCGAGCGCTGAGAATTACACGAATTCGATTGGTGACTCGAAGACCGCTCCGGCTTGGTCGCGAGGCAACATCAACTACATTCGCAATTCGGTGAAGGCAACCGTCGATGCATACGACGGTTCGGTCACTCTCTATGCCTGGGACACCAACGACCCAATCTTGAAGACCTGGCAGAAGATTTACCCGAACACCACCAAGCCAATCTCGCAGATGAGCGCAGCCCTACTAAGCCACGTCCGCTACCCGTCGGATCTGTTCAAGATTCAGCGCGGCATCCTTGGCAAATATCACGTGACCGATGCTGGCGTTTTCTATTCGCAGTCTGATGGCTGGATGACCCCGAACGACCCAACGCTGAATGTGAACAACTCAAGCGCGAACTCGACGCAGCCGCCTTACTACCTGACCATGAAGTTGCCGGGTGCTTCGACTAGCGACTTCTCGCTTTACACAACCTTCATTCCGCAATCGACAAGCGAGCAGAGTCGAAACGTTTTGCGCGGATATCTGGTTGCCAACAGCGACGCCGGAACCCAGGCGGGGCAGAAGTCCTCTGGCTATGGCCAGCTCACACTGCTGACGATTCCGAAGGCGCTCAACATCGCCGGCCCGGGAATGGTGCAGAACAACTTCAACTCGGACAGCGATGTTTCGAAGTTGCTGAACATCTTGCGCCAGGGCTCGACTTCGGTGCTCGATGGCAACTTGTTGACCATCCCGGTTGGTGGCGGCCTCTTGTATGTGCAGCCTGTGTATGTGCAGTCGACCGGCGAGACCAGCTACCCGCTGCTCAAGAAGGTGCTCGTTGCTTTCGGTGATCAGGTCGCATTCGAAGACACCTTGAACGGCGCTCTCGATTCGTTATTCGGCACCACCGCGCTTAGCGGTGGCACCGGCGGTTCGACCTCTGGCACGGGCGGTGGCACTGGTTCGACGACCGGCACCACCGGCACCTTCAATGCGCAACTCAAGGCACAACTCGCAATCGCAAGCCAGGCCATGAAAGACAAGGCTGCCGCATTGGCCGCCGGCGACTGGGCTGCATACGGCAAGGCCGATGCACGACTCAAGGCCGCGATCGATGCTGCGCTGAAGCTTGCCAACAAGTAGCGCGTGCCTCGAGCCCGTGCTACACTCGGAACTTCGCCGCGGGGTGGAGCAGTTCGGTAGCTCGCCGGGCTCATAACCCGGAGGTCGTAGGTTCAAATCCTGCCCCCGCAACCAATAGAAATCCCAGTCAGCTCCGACTGGGATTTCGTCTTTAACGAAGCTGTGGAAAACTCGCACAGCGATTTTGCCGCCTGTCTAAATTCTTCGAGTGCGCAAGTTCTCGCTGGTGACGGTTTTGGCAATGGTGTTCACGATTCCATTTCCAACCGCAGCGCAGGCTGCCTGTTCTCAATCGGCCGTTGTGTCGAATGGGTCAGTCACTCTGTGTCTGAATGCCTCGAAACCCTCGGCAATCCCCTCGCCGAGCACCAAGACCGTCACCAGCGTGCGCACTCCAGTTACTGCCCCAGTCGCAGCGCCAATTCCCCAGCTGCCCAAACCGGTTGCATACGTTTGCCCGGCAACAGTCTCGACCACTAACGCGCTCGGGCTTGCCATTCTTCACGGATGCTCGGGCACCAAGCTCGTTGTGCCGCCACCGCCCGCGCCTGTAAGCAACAAGAAGACCGTCACCACGACTGTCGTGAAAACGACGACCACGCTGCTCAGCGATCAGGCGGCCTTCACACCGAACCCCGTTGGCATCGTGGTCGCGCAACTCGACTATCTCGTTGGTCAAAGCGCCACACTAATTTCGAACGCGGCAAGTCACGAGCGCTCAGCGACCCTGCTCGGTTCACCGGCGCAGGTGCGATTCGTGCCGGTTGCCCAACGCTGGCTGCTCGATGGCAGGGCAGTGGCCGACGGAGCCGTCGCAATCGCGCTGCTTTCAACCTCTGGTGTTCACTCCGTTGAACTGCAGGTCGACTACTCGGCAAGTTACCGCTTCGACCTTGCCAGTCAGTTC
>CAITNA010000016.1 GCA_903893675.1 uncultured Micrococcales bacterium | reverse complement strand
TCGGTCAGTGGCCCGGCGTCGTTGTCGCTGAACGCATAGCTCGAGTACATCATCGGCTTGCCGTATGGCACGGCCAGCGTGAATGCCGAAGCCAGCAGATACTGCGGACCCCACTGGTATGTGATCGCCCCGCCGCTGCGTTCGGTGTCGTGGTTCGAAACCATCGTCACGGTCTTGTCGCTAGGCGAGAGCAAGCTGAAGTAATTCGCATCAGCAGAGCCACCGAGCAAACCCGATGAACCGAAGATGTTGTGCATCTGAGTGACCCAGTCGAACGAGAACACGTGCGAGAAGGCGTAGTAGTCAGCCTGCGGTGGCAGATCGCCGATCACCTCATCGACGAAGAATGTGTCGCTAGGCAGTTGGTCGACAATCTGCTTCAACTCGGATGCCGCGATGTGCTTTGCCGCATCGATGCGGAATCCGGCAACTCCCATTGAGCGCAGGTTCTTCAAGAATGCAACTTCTTTGTCGCGAACCGAACCCGAACCGGTGTTCAGGTCGGCAAGGCCGAGAAGTTCACACTGCTGAATCTCGACAACGTTCGAGTAGTCGGTGATCTGGTCGACGCCGGTTGGGCAGCTGTGGAAGTCGCTTGGCTGGTAGAGGCCGTTGTATTCATACTTGGTGTATTTGCTGCCGAGGAAACCCTGACCGCCGGTGCGATCTGCGGTCATGTGGTTGAGCACCACGTCAACGACAACCTGCACGCCGGCCTTCTTGCAACTCGAGACCATGGTCTTGAACTGCTTCTCGGTGCCGAGGCTCGAACCGATCTTGTATGAGACCGGCTGGTAGTGGTCCCACCACTCCTGGCCCATGATGTCCTCCTGCGGAGGTGAAACCAGAATCCAGCTGTAGCCGTCGGCACCCAAGGTTGAGCACTCGGTGGCCAGCGACTCGAACGGCCACATGTTCATCTGCACGCCCACATCGGCGGTGGTGATCGGCTTGGCTGCCGGGAAACTCTGGGATGAGCATCCTGAGAGCAAAAGGGCAGTGGTGGCGATTAGGGCGGCGAAACTGGCGAATTTAGGCATACGTAGGCTCATGGCTCAAACCTAATAGGCTTAAACCAGCGCTGGCCCGAGGGTCGGCAATCCAAAAATTACGGAGTAGTAACGCATGTCAAAAATCAAGGTAGTCGGCAAGGTCGTAGAGCTCGACGGCGACGAAATGACCCGCATCATCTGGCAGAACATCAAGGATTCCCTGATTCTGCCGTTCCTCGACATTGACCTCGAGTACTACGACCTCAGCATCGAGCACCGCGACGCGACCGACGACCAGGTGACCATCGACGCAGCTCACGCAATCAAGAAGCACGGCGTTGGCGTCAAGTGTGCGACCATCACCCCAGACGAGGCCCGCGTCGAAGAGTTCAAGCTCAAGAAGATGTGGAAGTCGCCAAACGGCACGATCCGTAACATCCTCGACGGCGTTGTGTTCCGCGAGCCAATCATCATCTCGAACGTTCCACGCCTGGTTCCAGGCTGGACCAAGCCGATCATCATCGGCCGTCACGCTCACGGCGACCAGTACAAGGCAACTGACTTCAAGATTCCTGGCAAGGGAACCGTAACCATGACCTGGACCCCAGCCGACGGCGGAGAGGCAGTGACCTACACCGTTGCTGACTACCCAGAGCACGGCGGCGTTGCCATGGGCATGTACAACTACATGGACTCGATCCGTGACTTCGCTCGTGCATCGTTCAACTACGGCCTTGCCCGCAACTACCCGGTCTACCTGTCGACCAAGAACACCATCCTGAAGGCCTACGACGGCGCATTCAAGGATGCATTCCAGGAAGTCTTCGACGCAGAGTACAAGTCACGCTTCGAGGCAGCTGGCCTCACCTATGAGCACCGCCTGATCGACGACATGGTTGCAGCGGCTCTCAAGTGGGAGGGTGGCTACGTCTGGGCCTGCAAGAACTACGACGGCGACGTTCAGTCAGACACCGTTGCACAGGGCTTTGGCTCGCTCGGTCTAATGACCTCGGTGCTCACCACTCCTGACGGCAAGACGACCCTGGCAGAGGCGGCTCACGGCACCGTGACCCGTCACTACCGCGACTGGCAGGCCGGCAAGAAGACCTCGACCAACCCGATTGCCTCGATCTATGCATGGACCCGCGCCCTTTCGGCTCGTGCCGCAATCGACGGCACCCCTGAGGTTGCCCACTTCGCAGAGACTCTCGAAGACGTAATCGTTAAGACCGTCGAAGCTGGCAACATGACCAAGGACCTTTCGCTTCTTGTCGGACACGGCCAGGCATTCCAGTCGACCGATGAGTTCATGGCTACCTTGGCCGAGAACCTTCGTGCGCGTCTTGGCTAAATCTGTTTAGAACTCGAGGCAACTCGAGCCTGTGAATAACCCCAGCGTGAAAAACGTTGGGGTTATTTGCTGTTCGGGTGAAAACCTTCAGAACGAAAAGACAGCCACGTCATCGCAAAACCTCTCGGATGTTCATCCGTGCGTTGATCGCAACGATGACCTTTGCAGTGCCGCTTAGTCAGGTGCCGCACGCGCTCGCGGCAGCGAGCGGCCCAGGTGTCGCAACTATGTTTCCGCTGCAGACATATTCGAGCGCATCCGTGCAGCACTTCAACGTGATCTTCGAGGAGTCGCTGACTGGTGTGACCGAACAGCAAATCATGATTGACGGCACTGCTCCTGGCTGCACGCGCGTGCCGTTTCGCGCGAGTGGTGTGGTTTTCGACGTTGCGGTTAGCGGTTGCGGCGATGGCGACATTCGAGTTGGCGTCGCGATGAACAGCCTGCGTGATTCGCTAGGCAACCTCGGCCCGGCCGCGGCGGTATGGAGTGACTACACACACATCTCACACGCGATTCCGAATTTCGGGCTTGGCGGCCTGCGCGACACCGGCAATGGCACCTTCGAATTTCACCTTTATGCGCCCACCGGAATTCTCACCACGAACGTCTCGGCGTTCCAGTTCGATTACCCGACCTGCGTTGCCTCGCAGGCGGTTTACAACAGCACTGACATCACCTATTCGGTGAGCGGTTGCCCGGTGGCTGTGCCGCTGAACGTGAAGCTCGATCCGTATTCGTTCTTCGACTGGTATGCCAACGCCGGGCCTGCGAGCCAGATGGTGTCGCCGCCGATCACGCTGGCCTCGGCGGTGCTGCCGGCTCCGATGCCTGTGCCGACGCCCAGCTTGAGCGCAGTAGCAACCGTTTCGCCGAGCCCGGCAGCAAGCCTGAGTGCCAGCCCCAGCGCGACCTCCAGCGCCGCACCAGCCACGGCAACCATCGCCCAGATGATTGGCCTCGGCGCGGGGCCAACCCCGCCAGACGAGCTCGTGACGGCGAAGCCCGAGGCTTCTGCTCCGACAGCCTCCGTCACGAGCCCGAAAGACTCCGTCACGGCTCCGCTGGCCTCCGACAGCGGGCTCGTGACGATGCCGAGCAACCAGGATGAACCCGCAAGGTCTTACGGAACTCAAAGGACCACGACGGACATCCTTCAGAACGAAACAACTCCGACAGCGCCTCCGCAGATCTATAAGCCGGTCGAACTGAAATCAGAGCCGAATAACCCTTGGATGAAAATTGCCGGCGGTGTCGTGACCGCGATTGGTTTGGTTGCGCTAGCTGTTTCTGCGACTAAGTTGCGCACGAGAATGCGTGTGAAAAGAACCAGCGGAGTGCGAGTTGCGATTTAGCAGGAAGGTCGCGAGATCGCAGAAAAAAGCTAGCTAAAGATGACGGTGCGATCACCGTCGAGCAGCACGCGGTGTTCTGCGAACCAGCGCACTGCGGTGGTGAGGGTCTGCGACTCAACGTCTTGACCGATTGAAACGAGCTTTGCCTTCGAATCGTCGTGCTCGACGCGAACCACGTTCTGCTCGATGATTG
>CAITNA010000015.1 GCA_903893675.1 uncultured Micrococcales bacterium | reverse complement strand
TCAGCGCGACAACTGGAAGTCGGGCGACCCAAAGAAGCAGGTTCGCTGCATCTACGTTGCAATCGGTCAGAAGGGTTCGACCATCGCAGCTGTGAAGGGCGCACTCGAAGAGGCCGGCGCGATGGAGTACACCACCATCGTTGCATCGCCTGCATCAGACCCAGCGGGCTTCAAGTACCTCGCTCCTTACACCGGTTCGGCAATTGGCCAGCACTGGATGTACGGCGGCAAGCACGTACTCATCATTTTCGATGACCTGTCGAAGCAGGCAGAGGCATATCGTGCCGTATCGCTTCTACTTCGTCGCCCACCAGGCCGCGAGGCTTACCCAGGTGACGTCTTCTACCTGCACAGCCGTCTTCTCGAGCGTTGTGCAAAGCTCTCGGATGAGCTTGGCGCCGGTTCGATGACCGGACTTCCAGTCATCGAGACCAAGGCAAACGACGTCTCTGCATACATTCCAACCAACGTGATCTCGATCACCGACGGCCAGATCTTCTTGCAGTCAGACCTCTTCAACTCGAACCAGCGCCCAGCTATCGACGTGGGTATCTCGGTTTCGCGTGTTGGTGGAGCTGCACAAGTCAAGGGCATCAAGGGCGTCTCAGGAACCCTGAAGCTCGAGCTTGCTCAGTACCGCTCACTCGAGGCATTCGCAATGTTCGCAAGCGACCTTGACGCAGCATCGCGTCAGCAGCTTGCTCGCGGTGCTCGTTTGACCGAGCTGCTGAAGCAGCCTCAGTATTCGCCATACCCAGTCGAGGACCAGACCGTTTCGATCTGGGCCGGCACCACCGGCAAGCTCGACGAGGTTCCAGTCGAAGACGTGCTTCGTTTCGAGCGCGAATTGCTCGAGCACCTGAAGCGCAACTCGAAGGCTCTCACCACCATCCGTGAGACCAACAACCTCGACAACGACACCAAGGCAGAGCTCGAGAAGCAGATCGCGAAGTTCAAGAAGAGCTTCAAGACCAGCGAGGGCAAGTCATTGGCATCGGCCGACAACGCAGAGCCGCTAGACGAGGCTGAGGTAACTCAGGAGACCATCGTTAAGCAGAAGCGCAAGAAGTAATCCGGCTGAAGACAAGTTCGAAAGAAGAGTAGGTATACGTGGGAGCGCAACTTCGTGTCTATAGGCAGAAAATCAAATCTGCCCAGACGACCAAGAAGATCACTCGCGCTATGGAGCTGATCTCGGCCTCGCGCATCGCGAAGGCTCAGCAGCGCGTCGCCGCAGCTAACCCTTACACCAAGGCGGTTACTCGCGCGGTGTCTGCGGTTGCTACCTACTCGAACATCGACCACCCGTTGACCACCGAGCCGGCCACTATCGACCGCGCAGCAATCGTCATCTTCACCTCAGACCGTGGTCTCGCCGGTGCGTTCTCATCGAACGTGCTCAAAGAGGCCGAGCGTCTGACCGCGCTGCTTCAGCAGCAGGGCAAGGATGTCGTTTACTACCTGGTCGGTCGCAAGGCAGTCTCGAACTTCAACTTCCGTCGTCGCGACTCGTTGCGTCAGTGGATCGGCGGCACAGACCTGCCACAGGTCGAGACCGCAAAGGAAATCTCAGACACCGTTCTCGAGGGCTACATCAAGGAGTTCACCGAGGGCGGCTTCGACGAGATTCACCTGATCTACAACAAGTTCGTTTCGATGATGGTTCAAGAGCCAGAGGTAGTTCGTCTGCTTCCACTCTCAATCGTTGAGGCAACCACCGAGACCGCATCGGCTGACGTTTACCCGCTCTACGAGTTCGAGCCAGATGCCACCAAGGTGCTCGACGCACTGCTTCCGGTTTACATCGAGAGCCGCGTTTTCACCGCAATGCTGCAGTCGGCCGCATCCGAGCACGCTGCTCGCCAGAAGGCGATGAAGTCTGCAACCGACAATGCGCAGAAGCTGATTTTGAACTACACCCGACTGAGCAACCAGGCTCGTCAGGCCGAAATTACACAACAGATTTCCGAAATCGTTGGTGGAGCCGATGCACTGGCTTCGACCGGCGACGAGGACTAAGAGAAGGAAAGAGACATGGCCGAATCAAAGAAGCCTGCCGCTAAGACTGCAGCGAAAGCGCCTGCTAAGAGTGCCGCCAAGGCACCAGCAAAGCCAGCCGCCGCTGCTAAGCCTGCCAAGACCGTCAAGGCTGGTGGCGTTGGTCGCATCGCTCGCGTTACTGGTCCAGTGGTTGACATCGAGTTCCCGCACGATGCCATCCCAGAGATCTACAACGCTCTGACCACCGTGATCGACCTGAACGGCGAGAAGACCACTCTTACCCTCGAGGTTGCTCAGCACCTTGGCGACGACCTGGTTCGTGCCATCGCTCTGAAGCCAACCGATGGTTTGGTTCGTGGCGGTGCCGTGCAAGACACCGGCGCACCTATCTCGGTTCCAGTTGGCGATGTCACCAAGGGGCACGTGTTCAACGTGGTTGGTGAAATCCTCAACGCAGAGCCAGGCGAGAAGATCGAGATCAACGAGCGCTGGTCGATTCACCGTCAGCCTCCTAGCTTCGACCAGCTCGAGTCGAAGACCAACATGTTCGAGACAGGAATCAAGTCGATCGACCTTCTGACCCCTTATGTACAGGGTGGAAAGATCGGTCTGTTCGGTGGTGCTGGTGTTGGCAAGACCGTTCTGATCCAGGAAATGATTTACCGCGTGGCCGAGAACCACGACGGTGTTTCGGTTTTCGCCGGTGTTGGCGAGCGCACCCGTGAGGGTAACGACCTCATCGACGAGATGAAGGAATCGGGCGTTATCGACAAGACCGCGCTCGTGTTCGGTCAGATGGATGAGCCACCTGGCACGCGTCTTCGCGTTGCTCTTTCGGCACTGACCATGGCTGAGTACTTCCGCGATGTTCAGAAGCAGGACGTGCTGTTGTTCATCGACAACATCTTCCGCTTTACCCAGGCAGGTTCTGAGGTTTCGACCCTGCTCGGTCGTATGCCTTCGGCCGTGGGTTACCAGCCGAACCTTGCTGACGAGATGGGTCTGCTGCAGGAGCGAATCACTTCGACCCGCGGTCACTCGATTACCTCGCTGCAGGCAATTTACGTGCCTGCTGACGACTACACCGACCCAGCTCCGGCAACTACCTTCGCCCACTTGGATGCACCTACCGAGCTTTCGCGTGAAATCGCATCGAAGGGGCTCTACCCTGCGATCGACCCACTGACCTCGACCTCGCGCATCCTCGACCCTCGTTACATCTCGAAGGACCACTACGAGACTGCAACCATGGTCAAGCGAATTCTGCAGAAGAACAAGGAACTTCAGGAAATCATCGCCATCCTCGGTGTCGAGGAGCTTTCTGAAGAAGACAAGATCACCGTTTCACGCGCACGTCGCATTCAGCAGTACCTGTCGCAGAACACCTACATGGCTACCAAGTTCACCGGTGTTCCTGGATCGACCGTTCCGCTGAAGGAAACCATCGAGGGCTTCAACAAGATTGCCACCGGTGAGTTCGACCACATCCCAGAGCAGGCGTTCTTCAACGTCGGTGGCTTGGACATGGTCATGGAGCAGTACGAGCGCTTGCAGAAGGAGTCGGGCCGCTAATGGCTGACAAGACTCTGCACGTCGACCTGGTAGCACAGGATCAGGCCGTCTGGTCTGGTGAGGCCCGTATGGTCATCGCCAAGACCGTCGAGGGCGAGATCGGTTTGCTTCCAGATCACGAGCCAATCCTCGCCATCCTTGGCGAGGGCGAGGTTCGAATCACTCTTGCCGATGGAGAGCAGCTTCGCGCTTCTGCAGCAGGTGGCTTCTTGTCGATGGAGCGCAACACGGTCACCGTGGTCGCTCGCAACGCAGCGCTGATCTAGTTCTTCGAGCTTTCGAAAGGCCCCGCGTCGGCGGGGTCTTTCTGCTTAAACCTAGACTTATGCGATGTTGTTCTTGCTGCCACCATCTGAGACAAAGGCCACTGGGTCTTATCCGGGTGTCATCGAAAGCAAGAAACCGCTGAAGCTCTCAGGGCTGGCTTTCAAACCCCTCACGGATGCACGACAACAAGTTATCGCGAAACTGGTTGCCCTCTCGGGCAGCCCGGCCCAGGCGCAGAAAGTTCTCGGGCTCTCGGCAAAGCAACTTGGTGACATTAGGCGCAATGCAGAACTCACAACTTCGGCAACCATGCCGGCGATCGATCGCTACACCGGAACGCTCTTCGATGCGGTTCACGGTCGCGGGCTCAAGGGCAGTGCCAACGAGTTCGCACATCTCGACGATTCCGCGATGGCCCGGGCGGCCGACTGCGTGCTGATTCAGTCGCCACTGTTCGGCTTGATCCGGGCAACTGACTTGATTCCCTACTACCGTTTCTCTGCGACCACTCGGCTGCCAGGCATTGCGCTGAAGCGGCACTGGCAGGCTGCCCACGAAGGCCTGCTCGGGCAGCTGCAAGGACCGATCATCGACATGCGGTCAAAGTCATACGGCGAGTTCGCTCCGCTTGAAGCCCGCGAAGACGTTTTCGCTCTCGAGGTCGTTCTGATCGATGCCGACGGCAATCGCAGCTCAATGAACCACTTCAGCAAGAAGTCAAAGGGCCAGCTGCTGCACGCGGCTCTAACAGCGCCTAAACCCCCACAAACCATCAAAGACCTCGCCGCGCTGGCTAAGCGAATCGGTTTCACTCTAGAGATGACCGGGCGAGCCCTCACCTTGCTCGTTCCAGCGGTTTAAAGCCCTAGAGAGCCGCTCTGCGGTGACAGCCGGGAGCGTGGTCGTTGATCAGGCCGGTTGCCTGCATCAGTGCATACATGGTGGTTGAACCAACGAACTTGAAACCCAGTTTGCGCAGAGTCTTGCTGAGTGCATCTGACTCAGGGGTGGTCACGATCCACTCGAAGTTGCTCGCCGGACGCTTGCGCTTGCTCGGGGCAGGGGCGTGCGACCAGACGATGTCGCTGATTGATTCGCCCTGCTTCTGCAACTCGAGCACCAGGTTGGCGTTGTGAATGGTTGCCTCGATCTTGGCGCGATTGCGAATGATGCCCTCGTCGAGCATCAGGCGCTCGATGTCTCGCTCGGTGAACTTTGACACCTTGACCAGGTCGAAGTTCTTGAATGCTTTGCGAAAACCTTCGCGGCGCTTCAAGATTGTGATCCACGACAGGCCAGCCTGGAACCCCTCGAGGGCGATGCGCTCGAAAACCGCCTGATCGCCGACGACTGGCACGCCCCACTCTGTGTCGTGATATTCGATATAGAGCTCGTCGTTCTTCGGCCAGTAGCAGCGAGTGACCCCGTCGGGGTATTTGGTGGTCAGCATCATTAGTCTGCGGACTCGATCTGCTCAAGCTCGAGCAGCCAGCGTTTGGTTGGAATGCCGTCGCCACCCGAGTAGCCGGTGATGCGCCCTGAGGCACCCATGACTCTGTGGCAGCCAACAATCAGCGGAACCGGGTTCGACCCAACCGCGCCGCCAACAGCGCGAGAGGCCAGTGGCTTGCCAATCTTGTTGGCGATGTCGGCATAGCTCACGGTCTTGCCGAACGGAATCTTGGCGATCTGCTTCCAGACCGACTTTTGGAATTCGGTGCCATGCAGCTCAACTGGAAGGTCGAACTTGGTTAGCTTGCCGGCAAAGTAGGCCTGCAGCTGCTTCTTGGCTTCGCGAAGCACTGGACTCGAGCCGAACTCAGGACCCTTGTGCTTCGACATGTTTAGTGCGGTGATCTTCTCGCCGGTGGCTTCAACCGAAACCCAGCCGACAGGTGATTCAAACGAAATGGCGGCGGTGGCCGCGGCGCTCTTGCTCATACCAGCCAGAATAAACGAAGGGCCGGGCCTCAAAGACTCGCATGCGAATCTGTTGAAAACCCGGCCCATCGATGGGGCTGTGAATTACATCGCCCGGTATGCCTCATCCAAGCAACCGCGCAAGATCTGCTCGATCTCGTCGAACTCGGCCTGACCGATGGTCAGTGGCGGAGCCAACTGAACAACAGGGTCTCCACGGTCATCCGAGCGGCAGTAGAGACCTTCTTCGAACATGCGGTGCGACAGAATGCCGCGAAGCAGCTTCTCGCTCTCGAGGTCGTTGAAGGTTTCCTTGGTGGTCTTGTCTTTGACCAGCTCGATGGCCCAGAAGTAGCCCTCGCCGCGAACGTCGCCAACAATCGGCAAGTCGCGCAGCTTGTTCAGGGTCGAACGGAATGCACCTGCGTTGCGAGCGACGTTGCCGACCAGATCCTCTTCATCAAAGATGTCGAGGTTGGCAAGAGCAACTGCGCACGAAACAGGGTGACCAGCGAAGGTGTAGCCGTGAGGGAACAGGTTGGTGCCGTGCTTGAACGGTTCGAAGAACTTCTCGCTCATCATCAGCGCGCCGAGTGGGGCATAACCCGAGGTGATGCCTTTAGCGCAGACCAACATGTCAGGCTCGAAGTCGAAGAACTCCGAGGCGAACATGGTGCCGATGCGTCCGAAACCGTCGATGGTTTCGTCAGCAACCAGGATGACGTCATACCGGTCACAAATTTCGCGAACCATCTTGTAGTACAACTTCGGTGCGGTGAAGCAGCCACCTGAGTTCTGCACAGGCTCCATGAAGAACGCGGCAACGGTGTCTGGGTCTTCGAACAGGATCATTTCTTCGACGCGGTTGGCGGCCCAGATTGCGAAGGCCTCCTCGTCGTCGAAGTTCTCTTCGTTGCGGTACCAGTTGGTGTTCGGCACGCGGAAGGTGCTCGGAACCAGCGGCTCGAATGCCTTCTTCATCGCCGGAATACCGGTTAGCGAGAGGGCTCCGTGCGAGGTGCCGTGGTAGGCAACTGCGCGGGTGAGCACCTTGTGCTTGGTTGGCTTGCCGGTCATCTTGAAGTATTGCTTGGCCAGCTTCCATGCGGTCTCGTTTGCCTCGCCACCACCGGTGGTGAAGAACACTCGTGAAAGGTTCTTTGGAGCATACGAGAGGATGCGCTCAGACAGCTCGATGGCTGGCTTGTGCGCGTGTGACCAAATCGGGAAGTAGTCGAGCTCCTTCATCTGCTTTGCAGCAGCCTCAGCAAGCTTTGTGCGTCCGTGTCCGGCGTTTACCGTGAACAGCGATGCGATTCCGTCGAAGTACTTCTTGCCGTTTTGGTCCCAGAAGTGGTGACCCTCTGCTTTTGTGATGATCGGAATTTCACCGTTCGCCGCATAGAAAGGGGAGTGTCGCGTGAAGTGCATGAACATGTTGTCCTGTGCAGCTTGTTGCAACATTGAATTGGTTACTTCTTGACCACTGCGTCGTGCGTCTAGAAGTGGGGTGGCGCGGTCGGCCTTTACGGGGCTCTGCGTTGCCATTGGTATCACTCTTAACTTGATTAGTTGGTTTCTAGGATGTTCTACCGAACACCCCAGTTGTAAAACTGCTTGTGCAATTTCAGGTAGACAAATGTCTCCGTTGAAATCACTCCGGGCAGCGACCGGATCTTTGAATTGAGCAGCTCTATGAATTCGTCGTCGTTTTCACAGATCACCTCAACCAAAATGTCGAAACTTCCGGCGGTGTGAACCACGTAGTCGGTTTCTGCTAGTTTCGCGATCGACTCGGCGATCGCTCTGGTGTCGCCGGTGCAGCGGATGCCAATCATTGCCTGGCGGAAGTAACCCATCTGCATCGGGTCGGTAACGGCAACAATCTGGAGCATGCCGTTCTCGGTGAGCTTCTGAACGCGCTGGCGAACGGCGGCTTCTGAAAGCCCGACCTTCTTGCCAATCTCTGCGTAGCTCTTGCGGCCATCGTGCTGAAGCTGCTCGATGATGGCTTTTGATGCCCCATCGATCAGGGTGCTTTTGGTGGCTGCAGTGCGGCTCATGTTTCGATTCTGGCACTCAAATTGGCAAAATCGGCCTGATTCCGCAGGAAAATCGTCTTTTTCATAACGAAAAGGTCACTATGGGGGCAAAATGGCTGCGTTTTCGACAATTCTCGGATGCGGTATTAGGGTTTGTTTAGGCGC
The DNA here is from genome assembly GCA_903893675.1 of uncultured Micrococcales bacterium. GTDB lineage: Bacteria > Actinomycetota > Actinomycetes > Actinomycetales > Microbacteriaceae > Rhodoluna. Next base: position 102 of record CAITNA010000015.1, on the reverse strand, counting down.
AAAACCGCCGGCAGCGGACTCAAAGGAGAGCGCGACCATGTCGCAGAAGCAACTCAAGAACTGGGGCGAGTCCGGCAAATATGATAATGCCAAGGTGTCGGC
>CAITNA010000014.1 GCA_903893675.1 uncultured Micrococcales bacterium | reverse complement strand
TTCTTGGCGATAACGTCGTCGAGCTTCTTGCGAGCGCCGGCAAGCTGCTTCTCGCAGTGGTCGGCCAGTGCCTCGGCGCGCTCCCACATTGCCATCGACTCGTCGAGCGAGGTGCTGCCCGACTCGAGTGCGGTAACAACGGCGTGCAGTTCATCGAGCGCCTGCTCGTAGCTCAGAGTTGAAACCTCTGGCAGCTTCTTTTCGCTCATAATCTCTAGCCTACTTTCGCTTCTGTTTTCAAAACTTCTGTGCCCGTGCCGCTAGTCGGCAGTCGCTGTGGTTTCGCCCTTCGCAAGTCGCAGGCGCAACTTGGTTCCGGCTTTGATCTTGGATGCATCGCGCAGCACTTCGCCGGCCTCGGTGCGACCCACCGAGTAGCCACGGTCGAGGGTCGACTGTGGGCTGAGTGATACGGCAAGGCGGCGAGCGTGGTCGACGTCTTTGGTCTCGTGCTCGAGCAGGTTGCTCAGCCAGTCGCGGGCGCCGGCGATCAGGTCGGCCACCTCGACCTCGTGCAGCTCAATAAACGTGTATGGGTTGGCCAGCACCGGGCGGGTGCGAAGGCCAGCAAGCAGGCTGATCTGGTTGTCGACGAGGTTCGCGAGGCGCACGAAGCCGCGCTTTAGCAGGGCGTCGATGTTGGCGCGCTCTTGCACCACGTCGGGCACAACGCGCTTGGCTGCGTCGGTCGGAGTCGAGGCGCGAAGGTCTGCGACATCGTCGAGAACCGGGCGGTCGTTCTCGTGGCCAATGGCCGAGACCAGCGGAGTCTTCGCAGCCGCGGCCGCGCGCACGAGCGCCTCGTCGCTGAACACGAGCAGGTCGCCGAAGGCTCCGCCACCACGCGCGACGAAGATGACATCGATCTCGGGGTCTGCATCCAAGGTTTGAATTGCACGGATGATTTCAGGAGCAGCCGAGTCGCCAGAGACCTTGGTGTAGATCATCTTGAACTGAACCTCTGGCCAGCGAAGCTTTGCGTTTTGCAAAACGTCTTTTTCGGCATCCGAGTCGCGGCTGGTGATTAGGCCGATGCAATTCGGCAGGAAGGGCAGTGGTTGTTTGCGCTCTGGTGAGCTCAGGCCCTCGACGGCAAGTTGTTCGCGCAGGCGTTGAATGCGCTCGAGCAGTTCGCCCATGCCGACTTTGCGAATCTCGAAAACCTGGTTCGAGACGCGACCGCTCTTCTTCCAGAAGTCTGGTTTGAGCAGAACCGCAACGCGATCGCCGTTTTGCAGGTCGGCAGGCAGGCCGCCGCCAAATTTGTGAATCGAGACGGTCATGTCTTCGACGAGGTCGCGAAGTTCTGCGAAGGTGCTGGTGCCCTGGCGGGTGACCTTGGCCAACTGGCCTTCAACCCAGACAGTGCCGAGCTTGCGAATGTGTTCGAGCAGCCCGTTTGAGAATTTTGAGACCGGCCAAGGGGCGTCAGATGCGCTGTTTCGAGGGGCCGCTGGGGCGCCGTCGAATTCGTTCTCGCTCATCATCCCTAGCCTGACTCGTCGCCCCGACATTTAGACTTGAGGCGTGACCGTTCTCAAGAATACCCCGACCAATTTGCCCGAAAACCTGGGCAAGAAGGTTCTGCTGGCTTCGCCTCGCGGTTACTGCGCCGGTGTCGACCGAGCCGTGATTGCGGTTGAGAAGGCCCTCGACCACTACGGCGCCCCGATCTATGTGCGCAAGCAGATCGTTCACAACAAGCACGTGGTCAGCACCCTCGAGCGCCGCGGCGCCATCTTCGTCGATGAGGTCGACGAGGTCCCCGAGGGCAGCATCCTGGTGTTTTCGGCTCACGGCGTGAGCCCCGCCGTTGTCGCAGCCGCCGAGGCTCGCGGCCTGAACACCATCGACGCCACCTGCCCGCTGGTGACCAAGGTGCACCGCGAAGTGCAGCGCTTCGCCAAAGAGGGCTATGACATTTTCTTGGTGGGCCACGAGGGTCACGAAGAAGTTGAGGGCACAGCCGGCGAAGCGCCAGAAATTGTTCAGATCGTCGACCAAGACGAATCGATTTCGCGCACCTCGGTCAAAGACCCATCGAAGGTTGTCTGGCTTTCGCAGACCACTCTTTCGGTCGACGAGACCATGACCACAGTTCTCAAGCTTCGCGAGAAATACCCGACCATTCAAAACCCACCGAGCGACGACATTTGCTATGCCACCCAGAACCGTCAGGTTGCAATTAAGAAGGTTGGCGCTGCAAGCGATCTCGTAATCGTCGTCGGTTCTGCAAACTCTTCCAACACTGTTCGCCTGGTCGAGGTTGCGAAGCTCGCCGGTGCGAAGCAGTCATACCGCGTCGACTTTGCATCTGAAATCAAGGACGAGTGGTTCGAAGGTGTCGCCACCGTCGGCGTCTCGAGTGGTGCATCCGTGCCTGAAGAGCTCGTGGATGAGGTGCTAGCCGATTTGGCAAAGCGCGGCTTCGGCGACGTTCACACCGTGCAGACCGCAGAAGAAGACGTTCAGTTCTCGCTGCCGAAGGAACTTCGCAAAGACCTCAAGGCCTCTGGCGAAAACACCGAGAATAAAGCCAAGCGCTAATCGCCGAAATTGGTCTCTTTGACCAATCGACCATCGCGGTCGAAGGTTTTCCAAATGCCGACCTGGCGATCCTGATCGAAGCTGCCCGAACGCATCAGTGAGCCATCCTTGCGATAGAACTCCCAGTGGCCCTGCATCTTGCCGCTGACAGACTTGCCTTTGAAACGGCGATTTCCGTTGTCATAGAACTCTCCGCGACCTGGCATTTCTAGACTCGGATTAGAGCGAAAGCGACTTGCCAGCCGAGCCAAGCTCTGTAGCAGCCTCGACAACGCGAGCCGACATTCCGGCCTCGCCAACCTTGCCCCATGCACGTGGGTCGTAGGCCTTCTTGTTGCCAACTTCGCCGTCGATCTTGAGAACGCCGTCGTAGTTAGTGAACATGTGAGCCGCGATTGGGCGGGTGAAGGCATACTGCAGGTCGGTGTCGATGGTCATCTTGATGACACCGTGGCTAACTGCCTCGGCGATCTCCTGTGGCGTCGAACCCGAACCACCGTGGAACACGAGGTCGAAAGGCTTGTGCTTGCCATACTTTGCGCCAACTACCGACTGAATCTCGCCGAGCAGTTCTGGCTTGAGAACAACGTTTCCTGGCTTGTAGACACCGTGAACGTTTCCGAAAGTAAGAGCAACCATGTAGCGACCGTTCTCGCCAAGGCCGAGTGCCTCGGCAGTCGCAAGGCCGTCTGCAGGCGTGGTGTAGAGGTGCTCGCCGTGGCCGCCCTCGACGCCGTCTTCTTCGCCGCCGACAACGCCAACTTCGATTTCAAGAACTGCGCCGATGCCGCTGGTGAGCTTGAGCATCTCTTGCGCGATCTGCAGGTTCTCTGCCATCGGAACAGCCGAGCCGTCCCACATGTGTGAGTTGAATAGTGGGTCTTCACCGCGCTTTACGCGCTCCTGCGAAATTGCGATCAGTGGGCGAACCAACTTGTCGAGCTGGTCTTTCGCGCAGTGGTCAGTGTGAAGTGCAACGGTGATTCCATAGTTCTTGGCAACCTCACGAGCGAAAGCCGCCATCGCAGCAGCACCCGAAGCCATGTTCTTCACGGTTGGGCCCGACCAGTAGTCGCCGCCACCGGTAGTCACCTGGATGATTCCATCCGAGCCTGCTGCCTGCAAACCAGCGAGTGCTGCGTTCAGAGTCTGCGACGAAGAAACGTTGATTGCCGGATAGGCAAAGCCGTTGTTCTTTGCGCGGTCGAGCATCTCGAGGTACTGGTCTGGGGTTGCAACTGGCATGACGAATCTCCTAAAAGGCGTCGTTGGGGGCTTTCGGTTTAAGGTTAGTGGATGAACCTTGACCAAGTCGGCGCTCCGACGCTCGATCTGTTGACCGCGACCGTGGCCGCTGCCGCGGCTGCTTGGCCGTTGGTTGGAGTCGGCAACAAATTCGCCGTCGACCAGGCCGCTGTCGATGCGATGCGTGCCAGCCTGCGCGAGGCCAACTTCACCGGGGTGGTTGTGATTGGCGAGGGCGAGAAAGACGAAGCGCCGATGCTGTTCAACGGCGAGGTGGTCGGCGCGGTCGGTGCCAAGCCGCGCTGGGACATCGCCGTCGACCCGATTGACGGCACGGCCCTTGCGGCCCACAACATCGAGGGTGCGGTCAGTGTGATTGCCGCCGCCGAGCGCGGAACCATGCTCGATTGCAGCAACGTTTTCTATATGCAGAAACTGGTCACCGGGGCCGACGGCATCGACGTTTGCGACATAGACCTGAGCGCCACCGAGAACATTCGTCGATTGGCCGAGGCCAAGGATGTTCCGGTGACCGACATCCGCGTTGCCGTGATCAACAAGCCACGCAACGCTGAGCTAATCGCCGAAGTCGAGGCCAGCGGCGCGACTTGGGTTTCGTTTGACGAGGGCGATGTTGCCATGGCGGTTGCTGCGGCCACCGATGACAGCGGCATCGACATGCTCATCGGCATCGGCGGGGCACCAGAGGGTGTTGCAACGGCTTGTGCAGTGCGCATCCTTGGTGGTCACATGCAGGCGCGTCTCGCCCCTGGCGATGTTGATCAACTTGCCCGAGCACTCGAGTCGGGCTATGACCTCGAGAAGAAATACGAACTACAAGACTTGGTCGCAGGTGAACGCCTGGTGTTCATCATGACCGGTTTGACCGACGGGCTTTTGGTGCGAGGCATCCGAGAAAAGCGCGAAGGCGTTCTCGATGTTCAGGTGTTCTTGCTAGATAGCGACTTGGATGACGGTCAGGTCATCGACGTGCGCGTAGAGCGCAACAAATAGTTTTTAGCTTTGGCCGCGCTCGCGGATTAGCTAGGTTTGCCGATTGCAGGCTCGTCGAGCGGGGTCGAGCGCTCTGGGTTTTCATAAAGGTATGAGGTCGGCAAGTTCTCGACCGAGGTGAGTCCTGAGGTTGGCTGGGTCACAGCCAAGGCTCCCCACTGAACAGCGGTCTTCACGCCGAGTGCCACGTTGTAGTCGAGCCCGTGGTCTAGTTCACCAGCGGCAACTGGGTTCTGGATGACAGCACAAAGGAAGCCAGCAAGGGTTGCGTCGCCAGCGCCTACGGTGTTGATCACGCGAACTGCGTCAGTCTTCGATGACCAGGCTGAATCTTTCGTTACTGCAACCATGCCGTCGGCACCGAGGCTGGCAAGAACAAGCTCAACGCCATAGCTGTTGACCTCGCGTGCCGCGTCGATGACGTCGCCGATAGTAAATAGGTTGCGACCGACGATCGACGCGAGCTCTTCGGTGTTTGGCTTCATCATGGTTGCCGCGCCACGCTTGGCCCAGTGGGTCAGTGCGTCGCCCGAAGTGTCGAGTGCAGTCTTTACGTGAAGCGACTTCATCTTTTCGAAAAGTGGCTGGAGCTCAACTGGAGTGCCGGTTTCTTTGTAGGTCGGCAGTGCACCTGCAATGACCAACCACTTCGCTCCGCTTTCGCGAACGGTCTTCTCGGTGAGCTCGACAACTGCGTTCCAGTCGTCTTGGCTCAGTGGGCGAGGAGTCTCGTTGATCTTGGTAGTGGTTCCACCGTTTTCAAGGATGGTGGTTGAAACGCGAAGCGTTCCGTCGACCCAGAGTGGGTGCAAGAAGTCTGATGATCCGGTGCGGGCGAGAACTGCTGGGTCTGCGTTTCCGATTGGAACGATTCCGATGTTCGCGATGCCTGCAAGGTGAAGTCCGCGGCTGACGTTGATGCCCTTGCCTGCGAGTTCTTCACCGACGCTGTCGGCGCGGTTTACGGCACCTGAGACGAGGTTGGTTACGAAGTAGGTGCGGTCCAGGGTAGGCGCAGGCGTCAGTGTGACGATGTGTGATGCGGTCGCGGACATGCACTTACTCCTTGGTTGCTTTCATAAAAATGGCCCCAAGCGTTGAGGTGGGGCCTTTGAAATCAGCGAACTACGTTGTTTGCCGTGCTCGGATTAGTTTAGCCAAACCTAAATGGGCTTTTCGAACCCTGGCGGATAGCGAAAAGGCGCCTGCCCCCACAGACGCCATTTCGACCACTAGACAGAAAGGAAGAACTAGTGGTCTTCATCCCCCGAAGCCTCGGCGGTTAGGGACGCCGGGTCAGAGGTGAGCTCTGGCTTCTTAAATGTGCGAGCCTGGGTCTCAATTGCGTTCGGATCCTCGATTTCACCCGAGCGACCTAGTTTGAGGCCTTCCTCGGTGAGCTTTCGGGTTGTGCCCAAAAGATTGGTCTCGATGCTGCCGACCAGGCTGTTGAAGTGCTTAACACTGGTGTTTAGGCTCTTGCCCACGCTTTCGACGTGACCGGCGACGGTCTTGAGACGCTCAAAGAGCTGGGTGCCAAGCTGCACGATCTCGCGAACTGAGCTCTCTTGAGCCTGGTGTCTCCACATGTAGTTAATAGTGCGCAACGCACCAAACAACTGCATTGGTGAAACCAACTGAACCTGACGCTCGAAGGCGTAGTCGTATAGCGACGCGTCGTGAGAAAGAGTGTTGCTGTAGACCGACTCAACAGGGAAAAACATCATCGTCACTTCTGGTGACTCGCTGAGATCTTTGGCTTCGTCGAACCCGGTGAAGTAAGTCTTCTTATTGATGTCGTCGATGTGCTTCTTGACTGCCTTGATGTGCTCGTCGAGAAGTTCGACTCGGCGTTCTGCCTCGCGAGCACTCGAAGTGTCGGTGATCTCCATCGCCTGCTCGTAGTAGCTGAAAGGGAACTTTGCGTCGATGACGACGAAACGCTTGTTTGGGTAACGCACGATGTAGTCAGGCTTGATTGAACGGCCATCCTCGTTTTCAAGAACGGTCTGCTTTAAGTAGTCGCGACCAGCCTGAAGTCCGCTTGCGTTCAAGAGATTCTCAAGCTGAACCTCGCCCCAAGCGCCGCGCTCCTGGTTGTGGCCGAGCATGCTCTTGAGAGCTGAGGTGGTCTGGTCGATCTTTTGGTTTCGCTCTTCTTGGTTTTTCAACGAAGTGTTGATTGAGCCAAAGTTAGAGGTTGACTGAGTCTTTAGAGCCTCGAGCCCCTGGTTCATCTGATCGACCATGTTCTTGATCGGGCCGAACTCCTTGAGGAAGGTCTTCTCTTCTTCGTCAGCCTTGGCCTTGGCAGCCTCAAGCTCAACGATGCGGGCGTCGACGACCGACTTCGCACCTTGTAGCGCAGTTAGCTTTTGGTTCCACCAAAGAATGCCGATTACAACGCCAACCCCGAGGCTGGCGATCATGAGAGCGATAGTTGAAAGATTCATGGGGCAACTATCGCACCCACCACCGACATTTATGCGGCGGGCTTAGCCACCGGTTTCAGCACCTGTTTGGTCTCGCTGAGCAGGACATCCAAGGTGTCGGCCCCGTTGCGCTTTGCCGCATGAATAATGATGTGCGCGCAGGCGGTTGAATCGGCAAGGGCGTCGTGATGGTCGAAGTCCTCGAAGCCCACTGCATAGGCCACGGCAGGCAGGCGATAGCTCTCTAGGTGATAGGTCTTGCGGGAGATGGCCAGCGAGCAGGCGTAGTGCAGCTCGGGCAGTTCGAAACCGACCTCGTCGGCCGATCCGCGCAGAACCCCCATGTCGAACGGGGCGTTGTGGGCAATCAGCACGTCGCCATCGATGAACTCGATCATCATGCCTAGGGCCTCGACCAGAGTCGGTGCGCCGACGACATCCTCGGGGTTGATGCCGTGAACGCCGATGTTGCCCGGGTGCCAATAACCGACGGATGCCGGTGGCTGAATCAACGTCTCATACGTGTCGACAATCTGCCCGCCGCGCACCTTGACCAGGCCAACGGCACACGCGCTCGCGGAGCTCGAGTTGGCCGTCTCGAAGTCGATGGCGGTGAAGTCTATGGACACCACACCATTAAACTTGGTTCTCGTGGCTCTTACTATCGGAATCGTCGGTCTCCCAAATGTTGGCAAGTCGACCCTGTTCAACGCACTGACCAAGAACAACGTTTTGGCGGCGAATTACCCATTCGCAACGATCGAACCGAACGTTGGCGTGGTCAACCTGCCAGACCCTCGATTGGCCAAGCTGGCCGAGGTATTCGGCAGCGAGAAGCTACTTCCGGCACCCGTGTCATTCGTTGATATTGCGGGCATCGTGCGCGGAGCATCCGTGGGTGAGGGGCTTGGCAACAAGTTCTTGGCGAACATCCGAGAGGCTGACGCAATCGCCCAGGTGGTTCGTGGTTTCGTCGACTCGGATGTCGTTCACGTCGACGGCAAGGTTGACGCCGCGAGCGACATCGAGACCATCAACACCGAACTGATTTTGGCCGACCTCGAGACTCTCGACAAAGCCCGCACCCGCATCGAAAAAGAGGTCAAAGGCAAGAAGCTTGAGCCTGTGGTTCTTGAGACCGTGGATGAAGCCAAGGCATGGCTCGACGCAGGCAAGCCACTCTCGGCCTCGAGCATCGACCTAGCTCCGATCAAGGAACTCGGCCTGCTGACGGCAAAGCCGATCATCTATGTATTCAACGTGGATGAGAGCGTGCTGACCGATGCCGCAAAGAAGAAGGCCATGGCTGACCTCGTTGCACCTGCTGAGGCC
>CAITNA010000013.1 GCA_903893675.1 uncultured Micrococcales bacterium | reverse complement strand
GGCGACGCTCGAGAACCGCTTCGAGGGCTGCGCAAAGTTCGAGCGCTGACTTTCCGGTTCCGGCGCGACCGCCGATCGAGATGATGCCGACCTCAGGGTCAAGAAGCAGGTCGATGGCCAGGCGCTGCTCGGCGCTGCGGCCGTGAACACCGAAGACATCGCGGTCGCCGCGAACCAACTTGATCTTCGAACCCTCTTCTACGCGACCAAGGGCACTGCCGCGCTCCGAGTGAATCACGAGCCCGGTGTTCACCGGCATGCCGGCAACACCTGCGTGCTTGATGATCTCGGTTTCATAGAGGTCGTTGAGTTCGTCGCCCGAGAGGTCAATCTCGGTGATGCCGGTCCAGCCGCTGTCGGCTGCGTTGTCATTGCGATACTCCTCGGCGTTCATTCCGAGTGATGCCGCCTTGACGCGCATCGGCAGGTCTTTCGAGACCACTGTCACGTTATGACCCTCGCCTGCCAGGTTGAACGCACAGGCCAGGATGCGCGAATCGTTGTCGCCCAACTGGAAACCGCTCGGCAGCACCGACTGGTCGATGTGGTTTAGTTCGACGCGCAGGGTTCCGCCGTCGCCGACCTGAATCGGAAAGTCGAGGCGTTCGTGCTGGGCGCGAAGGTCATCCAAGTTGCGCAGCGCCTGTCGGGCGTAATAGCCGATCTCTGGGTCGTGGCGCTTCTTCTCGAGCTCGTTGATCACGATGATCGGAATCACGACCTCTTGCTCTTTGAACTTAAAGATCGCGCGCGGGTCGCTCAACAGAACGGAAGTGTCGAGAACATAGGTTCTGGTTGCGGTGGCCGGTTTCTTCTTAGACGTTTCGGTCTTCGAGACGGATGCAGGGTTGCTAGCAGAACGTGCCACGGAGCTCCTTGAGTTATACCTGAGGCTGAAAATACGCCTGCTGGCATATCGCAGCCGGTTTCGACACGCCCGAACGCGGAATGTTTACTTTGCCGTAATCAATCTGGGATGCGCGGGCAGCGGCCGGGCGGATAACTCGGCTAAGCGCCGAAGCGGCGGTTGCGGCGAGCGAAGGCGCGCACGGCTCGCAAGAAGTCGACCTTGCGGAAGTCTGGCCAGAGCGCCTCTTCGAAGTAGAGCTCGCTGTTGCTCGACTGCCAAAGCAGGAAGCCGCTTAGGCGCTGCTCGCCGGAGGTGCGAATGATCAAGTCAGGGTCTACCTGACCGCCGGTGTAAAGGTGCTCGGCAATCATCTCGGGTGTTACAGCCTCGGCTAACTGCTCGATGTTTTCGCCGCGGTCGATGTGCTGCTTCAAAATGCTCTTCACCGCATCGGTGATTTCAGTGCGCCCCGAATAGCCAACTGCCAGATTCACATTGGGCTTATCGAGGTTCTTGGTTGCGGCCTCGGCACTCTCGATGGTGGCACGCAACTCAGTCGGCAGCACCTCGCGGTTGCCGGCGAGCTTCACAACCCAGCGCTTGCGGTTCGACATTTCGGTGGCGACGTCGCCAATGATCTTTAGTAGTTCGCTTAGTTCGTCATCCGAGCGCTTGACTAGGTTGTCGGTCGACAACAGATAGAGCGTGACGTTCTTGATGCCGACCTCGTCGCACCAGTCGAGAAATTCGAATATCTTGGATGCGCCTGCCGCGTGACCCTTGGCCGCCGAGGCTCCCGAACGCCCGGCCCAGCGGCGGTTGCCGTCGAGCATTACGGCGATGTGTTGCGGCAAATCGGCACCAACGAGATGACGCTCGATGCGTTGCTCGTAGATCCGATAGAGAAGGTTGCGCACGAGGCAAAGTTTAGCCAAGCCGGCTGCGCCCAGACTGACTCCGGGGCGCTCGGGGGCAGGTGGCGGGGTTATGGTTGAGATATGGGCATCCCAGTAAGCGACGGTTTCAGCACCCCCGAACAAGAGGTAAAGCCGACCTGGCGCGGCTGGATTCACACCGGCGTTCTGCCGCTTGT
>CAITNA010000012.1 GCA_903893675.1 uncultured Micrococcales bacterium | reverse complement strand
CTCGAGCGCTCGCTCAATCGCCTTCACCCGCTTCTCGGCCTCGCGCCGCTCCGCCCCACCCAGAACTGCGTTCTGCCCGGAGGCGTCGACCACGGTTTGCGCGCCTTCCCCATCGGAACTAAGGGTTGAGCGTATTTGAGCCGAACTGGTTTTGTTCGGCTCATCGAGCGAGCCCGTTCTTCCGCCGAGCGAGCCCCTAGTTCCGCTGAGGGAAAGGCGTCTGAGCTTCAGGTACTCGTCGACTCCGCCTGGCAGATGCCGCAACCTTCCATCGCCCAGCAACGCCCACTGCATATCCGTCACACGCTCCAGCAAATACCTGTCGTGCGTAACCACGATGAGCGTTCCAGGCCACGAGTCGAGCAGGTCTTCCATGGCTGCAAGCATGTCGGTGTCGAGGTCATTGGTTGGTTCATCCAAGATGAGAACGTTTGGCTCGCCAAGCATCAGGCGCAAGAACTGCAGGCGGCGCTTTTGCCCACCGCTCAGGTCTTCGATTGGGGTCTGCAGCTGAGCCGAGGTGAAGCCGAGCTGCTCGAGCAGCTGCGATGGCGAGAACTCTTTGTCGCCGGCTTTAAACGTGGTCTTTTCGCGCGCGATGACTTCGAAGATGCGCTGGCCATAAAACTCCTGTAGTTCGCGAACCTCTTGCGAGAGTGTTGCGATCTTGACGGTCTTTCCGAGCTTGACTCGACCCGAAGTCGGCACAATCAGCTGCTCCATGATACGCAGCAGCGTGGTCTTTCCAGCACCATTCACGCCAACCAAACCGAAGCGATCGCCAGGGCCAATTCGCCAGGTGACATCGTGAAGCAGCTGGCGACCATCGTCGAGCACATAGCCGAGGTTCTCGACGTCGATAACGTCTTTGCCGAGTCGCGCGGTTGCAAGTTTTTGCAATTCGATTCTGTTGCGCGGTTCGGGTTCGCCCGCGATCAGTTCGGCAGCGGCATCCATGCGAAATTTCGGCTTGGATGTTCGAGCCGGAGCACCTCGGCGAAGCCAAGCGAGTTCTTTGCGCATCAGGTTTCTGCGACGAGTTTCGATGGCGCTGGCCTGACGGTCGCGTTCGGTGCGCTGCAAAATGTATGCCGCATAGCCGCCCTCGAACGGGTCGATCACGCCGTCGTGCAGCTCCCAGGTATAGGTGCTGACCTCATCCAAGAACCAACGATCGTGGGTGACGATGACCAAACCGCCCTGGGATGCACTCCAGCGAGTCTTGAGGTGGCCGGCAAGCCAGGCCACGCCCTCGATGTCGAGGTGGTTGGTTGGCTCGTCGAGCATGATGACGTCGAAGTCTTGAGCTAGCAGGGCGGCCAGGGCAACGCGACGGCGCTGACCACCGCTAAGTTCGCCAACGGTTTGACCCCAGTCGATGTCGTTGAGCAGCCCCGAGATGACATCGCGCACCTTGGCATTGCCTGCCCAAACGTGCTCGGGGGTCTCGCCCACAACGGCCGCGCCCACGGTTAGCGATTGGTCGAGGGTGTCACTTTGGTCGAGCATGCCGACGGTGAGTCCACCTCGCCAGGTGATGCGACCCTCGTCTGGCTGCATGCGCTTTGCCAAGATCTTGAGCAGTGTCGACTTGCCATCGCCGTTGCGACCGACGATGCCGATGCGGTCGCCCTCGTTGATGCCAACGGTCAGCGAATCAAAAACGCGCTTGGTTGGAAACTCGTGCGAGATGTTCTCGGCACCAAGAAGATGAGCCAATTAGTCGACCAACTCTGCGCCGAAGTCTGGCCCACTGACTGCAAAGGCGTTTAGCCCGCGCTTGCTGAGTTGCTCTGCGATGTCTTTCGCTCCAGCCTCGCTGCCGACAAGTGCCATCACGGTCGGGCCACTGCCGCTCACCATCGCGCGCACCGCGCCAAGCTCGAGCGCGAGGTCGATCTTGTTTTGCAGATCAGGGCGAAGCGCGAGGGCTGCTTCTTCGAGATCGTTTTGCATCGCGGCGGCGATGTCCCACGGGTTGCCGTTCTGCAGCGCGCGAATAAGTGCACGCGTTACGGTCGGCTCGGCAACTGCGGTCGGGTTTTCACCGCGAGCCGTGCGCAACTCATCGAGCTTGCGATAGACCGCAGGTGTCGAAAGGCCCTGCTCATCAAGGATGAGCACCAGATGAACCTGTGCAACATCTTCAACGGCGGTCAACTTCGCACCGGTTCCAGAGCCAATAGCCGCACCACCGAGAACCGCGAACGGAACGTCGGCACCGAGCCCTGCTGCCATGTCGATGAGGTCTTGGCGATCGAACTTGCCGTTGAACATTTCGTTGGCAACCAGCAGAGCGGCAGCGCCATCGGCCGAACCGCCACCCATGCCACCGGCAATCGGCACGCGCTTATCGATGCCGATGGTGAGCTTGAGCGGGTCTGGCGCCCCGGCCTGCTCGGCCACGCGCTTAGCGGCCTTCACGACCAGGTTGCTCTCGTCCGTGGGCACCTGAAGCAGCTCGAACGCATCGAAATCGCCGGTCACCTTGACCTCATAGGTCGTGGCCAGCTGCGCGCTGACGGTCTCGCGCAGGTTCACGGCCAGATAGAGGCTGGCAACCGAGTGGTACCCGTTCGGGGCAAGCGGCCCGATGCCGAGAAACAGATTGACCTTGCCAGGAGCGGTGGCAACCGCCAAGCGCTCTGGCATCAATCGCGAGTTGAGCATCGCAAAAAGTTCGAACCAGAAAATCTCGTAGTCAACTCCGCCGGCAGCTTCGGCCTGCGAATTGCTCGGGGCAGCCTCGTGCTCGATCTCGATGCGCTGAACTCCGGCTGCGAGTTTGCTCACCCGGATGCGCGCCCGCGAGTTATCGCGAAATGCAACAACCACCTCGTTCTCGTTTGCCGTAAGCAAACGAGGGTTGAGGTTGCCCGGCCAGCGATCGACATCGCCGAGCATTAGTCGCAGCGGGCCTTCGGCGCAGGCGAGGTGACGCGTGAATGAATATTGCAGGCGCTCATTGCGTTTTGCTATTTCGTTCACACTTCACCGCCATCGCGTTTTGCTTGCGCAATCTTGACGAATTCGTGAACGTTGAGCGCTTCACCGCGAGCGGTGTGATCAACACCCGCGCGAGCAAGAATCGCCTCGGCCTGCGCAGCCCCACCCGCCCAAGTTGCAAGAGCCTGACGAAGTGTCTTGCGACGCTGCGAGAACGCCGCATCAACAACCGCAAAGGTGTCGAGGCGAAGGGCTTCGTCGCCAAGCGGGGTCTCGCGCTTTGCGAAATAGACCAGCGCGCTGTCGACATTCGGCACCGGCCAGAAAATCGTGCGGCCAACATTGCCGGCCAGGTGCGAGTCGGCATACCAGGCGAGCTTCACGCTCGGCACGCCATAGACCTTGTTGCCAGGGGCTGCGGCTAGGCGGTGCGCCACCTCGGCCTGAACCAAAACCAATCCGAAACGAATCGACTCGAAGGTCTCGAGAAAGTGCAGCAGCACTGGCACAGAGATGTTGTAAGGCAGGTTGGCAACCAGTGCATCAGGGGCGACTGGCAGTGACGAAATCTGCAGAGCGTCGCCGCGAACCAGAGTGAAGTCGACATCGGTGGCGCGCGCGGCAACGGTGGCCTCGAGCTCGTCGGCCAGCTTCTGGTCGATCTCGACGGCAACCACTCGCCCAGCCTGCTCGAGCAGCCCGAGGGTCAGCGAGCCGAGGCCCGGCCCGATCTCGACCACGGTTTCATTGCCCTTCAGGCCCGCGGCCGCCACGATTCGTCGAATGGTGTTTGGGTCGGTCACGAAGTTCTGACCCAGCTTCTTGGTTGGCATTACGCCCAGGCGACCGGCCAATTCACGGATGTCGTTGCCACCGAGCAATTCGACGCTGCGGGTCAATTCGCACTCCACGAGCCATAGACGCGCTCGGTGTTTTTTGTAATTTGGGCGGCAAGGTCGTTGACCGGCTTGCCAATGAGCTCGGCCGCGAAGCGCAGCGTGATTGGCACGAGGTATGGCGCATTAGTACGGCCGCGATATGGTTCAGGTGCCAAGAACGGTGAATCGGTTTCGATTAGCACCAGCTCTGGTCGAGCAATCATCATCGACTGGCGAAGGTGGGCATTGCGCTTGATGGTGATGTTGCCTGCGAACGACATGTACCAGCCGTTTGCGTTGCAAATCTCGGCGAGCGATTCGTCGCCCGAATAGCAGTGGAAAACCACGCGCTCGGGTGCACCGACGCGCTTCAAAGTAGAGACGACATCTGCGTGTGCCTCGCGGTCGTGAATCATCAGTGCGATGTCGTTTTCTTTTGCGATGCGAATGTGCTCTTCAAATGAATATTTCTGCAGGGCGATTTCGTGATCGCCTTCGGTGCGAAAGAAGTCCAATCCGGTCTCACCGATTGCTCGCACGCGTGGCTGCTTGGCCAAATCGGCAACTTCGGCAATCGCATCCGAGAGTTCTTTTTGGTGACGGTAGAGCGGCGCCTCATTCGGGTGGAGTGCAACCGCTGCGAGCACGCGCTCATCCTGGGTTGCGGCCCACGCCGACCAATTCGAAGACTCTAGGGTCACGCCAACTTGAACCACTCCGAGCATTCCAACCTCGGATGCCTTTGCCAAGTTCTCTTGCCACGGCATCGGGTCGTCGCCGTTTTCGTCATAGCGAAATTCGAGGTGAGCGTGGTTGTCGTAGGTGCCGACTTCGAGCGGCTCGGGAAGCGGCGGGTATTCGTAGGCCATGGCCTACTTTTCGTCTTGCTCGATGCGAGGGAACAGCGGCTCGAGTTCACCGATGGTTGAACCCGCAGGAAGCTGACCCCAGTTGCCGGCCTCAAGCAGCGACTGGTCGGCAAGGTCGCCGAGCGAACCGGTTGCCAGTGCAGCCCAGAGCTTGCCGGTTGCCTTAGGAATCACAGGTGCCAGCAGCACGGCCAGCACGCGCAGACCCTCGGCGCAGCTGTAAAGCACGGTCGCAAGGCGCTCGCGCTTGGCTTCGTCTTTGGCAAGAACCCAAGGCTCCTGCACGGTGATGTAGTTGTTCAGGGCGTCGACGAGTGTCCAGACCTGAGCAATTGCCTCATGGATGGCCACAGCCTCGATCGCCGCATCTGCCCCGGCGACGGCCGCGCCTGCGATGCGCTGGATCTCGAGGTCATCCTCGTTATAGAAGCCGGCGGCAGGAATCACGCCGTCGAAGTAGCGCTGGATCATGGCGAGCGAGCGCGAGGCAAGGTTGCCGAAACCGTTGGCGAGCTCAGAGGTGTAGCGCGCGGTCAGGTCTTCCCACGAGAACGAGCCGTCGCTGCCGAAAGCAATCGCCTTCATGAAGTAGTAGCGGAATGCATCCGAGCCGAAGATGTCGGTGATCTGAGTCGGGGCGATGCCGGTGAGCTTCGACTTCGACATCTTCTCGCCGCCGACCAGCAACCAGCCGTGACCGAAAATCTGCTTTGGCAGTTCTAGACCTGCAGCCATCAACATCGCGGGCCAAATCACGGCGTGAAAACGCAGGATGTCCTTGCCGACAACGTGCACGGATGCTGGCCAGTACTGTGCGAACTTTTCGCGCGAGGCTTCATCGTCTTCGCCGAAACCGATTGCGGTGATGTAGTTCAAAAGCGCGTCGAACCAAACGTAGGTGATGTGAGTGTCGTCCCAAGGAATGTCGACACCCCAGTCGAACTTCTCTTTCGAGCGCGAGATCGAAAGATCTTCGAGACCACGGCGAACGAATGAGACGACCTCGTTGCGAGCACTGTCTGGCTGAATGAAGTTTGGGTTGGCCGCATAGAAATCGAGCAGTGGCTGCTCGAACTCGCTGAGCTTGAAGAAGTAGTTGGTCTCGTTCAGGTTCTCGACCGGCTTCGAGTGAATGGCACAGACATCTTGGCCTTCGAACTCGCCGGTGCCCTCGACCAGGTCGCCCTCGGGCTTGTATTCCTCGCAACCGACGCAGTACTTGCCCACGAACTCGCCGCGATAGATAAAGCCGTTGTCGTGAACCAGCTGCAAGAAGCGCTGAACATTGCGCTCGTGGCGCGGTTCGGTGGTGCGAATGAAGTCTTGGTTGTCTACATCCAAGGTGTTGAGCATTGGCAGCCAGGCGTCGTGCACCAGCTGATCGACCCAGGCCTGCGGCTCGACCTTATTGGCGGCTGCGGTGCGAAGCACCTTTTCGCCGTGCTCGTCGGTGCCGGTCAGCAAGAAGGCGTCTTCGCCTCGCTGACGGTGCCAGCGGGTCAACACATCGGCGGCCACCTCGGTGTAGGCGTGACCGATGTGCGGGGCATCGTTCACATAGAAGATAGGCGTCGTGGCATAGAACGACCCACCGAGGTTTTTAGGCATTAGACGATTTTACGAGCGTCTAGGGCCAGTTGGTAGAGCTCCGACTTGGATGCGCCGTAAAGTTCGGCAACTTCGGCAACGGCCTCTTTCAGGCGCACGCCCTGGTCTTGAAGCTGCAGCACGCGGGCAACCAACGCTTGGATGTCGTGCTCAGTCTCGGCTGCCCCCGCAATCACGATCACCATCTCGCCCTTCGGGTCTGACTGGGCCCAGATGGCGAGCTCGGCGAGCGACCCGCGCTCGGTGTGCTCAAACTTCTTGGTCAGCTCGCGCGAGACCGAGGCAGGGCGGTCTACGCCGAACACCTCGGCGGCCGCGGCAAGGCTCTCGGCGATGCGATGCGGCGATTCGAAGAAGATCATCGTGCGGCGCTCGGCGGCAAGTGACTCGAACTGCTTGCGGCGCTCGCCATCCTTGCGGCCAATGAAGCCCTCGAAGGTGAAGCGGTCGGTTGGCAGGCCAGATACCGCGAGCGCGGCCAGAACCGCACTTGGCCCTGGAATCACCGAGACTGCGACCCCAGCCTCGGCACAGGCCCGAACCAGATTGAAGCCCGGGTCACTGACCGTAGGCATGCCGGCGTCGCTGACTACTAATAGGTCGTTATCGCGGGCAATTTCGACCAACTGGCCGACTCGCTCGCGCTCATTGTGGTCGTGCAGGCTAAAGGTCTTGGCCGTAACCGAGATGCCAAGGGCCTGGGCCAACTTATAAAGGGTGCGGGTGTCTTCGGCAGCGATATAGAGGGCTGACTGCAGGTTCTCGACTAGGCGGGGCGAGGCATCCGAGAGGTTGCCTATTGGGGTCGCGGCGAGAATCAGCACAGGTTCAAACTATCAGGGGGTCAAATTAGCATTGGAGCATGTTCGCCACCCTGACCGCTCGCCTGCTCGACGACAAGTTCAGGGCACTCTTCGACCGCTGGTCTACCTGGCTGGTGGTCGGGCTCGCTGCGGTGCTGCGCTTCTATAACCTCGGCTACCCGCACTCGCTGGTTTTCGATGAGACCTATTACGTCAAGGATGCGATCAGCCTCACCTCGACCGGCTTCGAGCACAGCTGGCCATCGAACGCAGACTCTTTGTTTGCAGCCGGCAACGCACCTGGCTTCTTGGCAGACGGTTCGTTCGTGGTTCACCCACCACTCGGCAAATGGTTAATCGGTCTCGGCATTCAAATCTTCGGCGTCAACAACTCATTCGGTTGGCGCTTCACCACCGCAATTCTCGGCACCCTCACTGTTCTGCTCGTCGTGCTGATCGGCAAGCGCCTGTTCCGCTCGAGCTACTGGGCCGCAGCCGCCGGTTTCTTCATGGCAATCGATGGTCTCGCGATTGTGATGTCTCGCACCGCACTGCTAGACGGCATCCTGGCTTTCTTCGTTGCGCTTGCCGCCTATTTTGTAATTCGCGATCGCGACCAACTCGATGCTTCGGTCTGGCGACGCCCATGGCTCATCGCAGCCGGTGTTGCTTTCGGTGCGGCGAGCGCAACCAAGTGGAGCGGCGTCTACTTCTTGGCATTCTTCGGTGTCTATCTGGTTGTCTCGGATGCCCTGCGCCAGCGTTCAGCGTTGCGCAAAATCGCACTCGCGCTTGACTCGACCGACGACGGCTTCAGCTGGGTAAGTCAGTTCAAACAGGCAGTCGCTAAGTTCGTGCTGCTGGTTCCTGCAGCCTTGATCACCTACATCGCAACTTGGACTGGCTGGCTCACCACCACCGGTGGCTACGACCGCGGCTGGGCAGACGACCCGGCCAATCGCTGGACGGGCCTACTTTCATGGGTGCCCATCCCGTTGCAATCGCTCTGGCACTATCACGCAGACGCATACGCGTTCCACATGGGGCTTCGCACCCCGCACGCCTATGCCTCTAGCCCGCTGATCTGGTTGCTGCAGATTCGCCCGGTCTCGTTTTTCTATCAGGGCGCATCGCTCGGCCAGAGCGGTTGTGCGGCCGATGGCGGCTGCTCGTCTGCCATCACCGCGCTGTCTAACGTGGTGATCTGGTGGGCTGCCGTTGCCGCGATTTTGTTCTTGGTCTTCGTCTACCTAAAGCGCCGCGACCGCGTTGCAGGCCTGCTCCTGCTTGGCGTTGCCGCCGGTTACCTGCCTTGGATGCTCTACCTGCAGCGCACCGTTTTCCAGTTCTACATCGTGGCCTTCGAACCTTTCGTGGTGCTTGCCCTGGCCTATGCCCTTGCCGTGCTTTGGCGCCAAACCGACCCGGATGCCCGCCCGGCCGCAGTTCGCACATACGTGTTATTCGCCGTTGCCGCAGTCGCGTTCAGCGCGTTCTTCACCACTATCTGGTTTGGCACTTGGGTCCCATACTGGTACTGGCTAGCTCACATGTGGCTGCCGAGTTGGATCTAAATGTCTAAACCGACCTATCGCGAACTGTTTCGCACGCCCGGCTTCACGCGCATTGTGAGCACGCAGCTGCTCGCACGTTTTCCTTTCGGCATGATGTCGATTGCGCTCGTGATGCACATTCAGCATCTCTATGGCAACTACACCACCGCGGGCATAGCGCTCGGTGCTGAAACTGTCGGTGCCGCAATCAGCAACCCCGTGCTAGGTCGCGCGATGAGCAAGTATGGCATTCGCCAAATTCTGCTTCCAACGGCGACAATCAGCGCGCTCTGCACATTCGCGGTCTTGCTGGTTTCAAACGCACCTTTACTCACCGTGTTCTTCTCACTGAGCATCGGACTTTTCTCGCCACCGATTCAGGCAGCGGCTCGCACGGTTTATCCATCCATGGTGAAAAAGCGTTTGCTGCCAATTTTGTTTTCTTTCGATGCAGCCAGCCAGGAAATTATCTGGGTGATTGGGCCGGTTCTCGCAACTCTTCTCGCGGCTTCGTTCAACACGGCTTTCCCGGTCATCACCATGGGCATCATTCAGATTCTCGGAGCGCTTTCGTTCACAGCAAACCCAGAGGTCAAAGACCTGAAGATCCCGGCATCGACCAGACGCATCGGTGGCGTGCTGCGCAACAAGTTGGTGCTGGCCAACCTTGTTCTCGGAATGCTATTGATCGGCTCGTTCAGCGGCGTCGAAGTTGGCACCGTTGCAATGTTCGATAAGCACACCGCCGGGTGGTTGATCGCCAGCCTCTCGGTCGGCTCAATGCTCGGCGGCATCCTGATTGGTCGCCACAACCACGGTCGCTGGGCTCTGACCCGCTTTCTGGTGCTGGTCTGCATCGGCTATGGCCTCGTGCTGGTGACCCCTAGCGTTGCCACCTGGGTGGCGCTGTGCTGGTTCATCGCGGGCCTTGGCGTTGCCCCGGCTCTCGGCGTTCTGGGGGCCATCATCGGCGTAAAGATCAAGCCAGCAGACTCGGCAGAGGCTTACGGCTGGATCGGAACAGGCCAGCTGGTTGGCTACTCGGCAGGTGCGGCCCTAGCCGGCATCGCTATCGACACCATCTCGCCGGTTGCGGCTCTGGCAATCTCGATTGTGCTTGGCCTCGCGGCAGTTGCCGTCGCGGTGCTGACCATTCGCATCACGCCTGACCTCGGCGAGCCGCATCAAGACACCACAAGCCTCACCATCATCAAGGAGTAGCCATGGCAGTTTTCGCGGTCACCTATAAATACGTCGACGACACCGATGCCGTTGCCGCAGTTCGCCCAACCCACCGCGCCTGGCTCACCGAGCGGCTCAAAGCCGGCGACTTGCTCGCCAGCGGACCAATGATCGACATGCCAACTGCACTGCTGATTTGGCAGGGCGAATCGCTCGAGCAAATTTCAAGCCTGCTCAACGACGACCCGTTCGATATCGCCGGCCTCATCGAAGAGCGCACGATTCAGCAGTGGAACGCAATCTTTGGCCCATTTGCGAAACACCTCGACGCATGAACGCCTCACCTCTAATCACCCTGAACTCGGGGCACACAATGCCCCAGCTCGGGCTCGGTGTTTACAAGGTCGGTCAAGACATCGCTGTGAACCTTGTTGGCCTCGCGCTCGACATCGGCTATCGACGAATTGACACCGCCGCGCTCTATGACAACGAGTTCGAAGTCGGTGCCGCAATTCGCAAGAGCAAAATCGATCGCGAAGAAATCTTCGTCACCACCAAAATCTGGAACGACCGTCACGGTTATGAAAATGCGGCAGAGGCCATCCAAGAATCAGTCGACCGCCTGAACATCGGCTATGTCGACATGATGTTGATTCACTGGCCTTGCCCGAAGCAAGACAAATACGTCGAAACCTGGCGCGCCTTCGAGGATGCCCTTGCCACCGGAAAGGTGCGCTCGATTGGCGTGAGCAACTTCTTGCCGCATCACCTCGAGAAGCTTCTCGCCTCGGCAAACGTCACCCCGGCCATCGATCAGGTCGAGATGCACCCGCAGCTGGCAAACGTCGAGCTGAGAGCCTTCAACAAGGCCCACGGCATCGCCACAGAGGCCTGGGCGCCGCTTGGCCGAGCGAAGTTCCTCGACAACCCAGTGCTGGCCGAAATCGCCGCCAGACACGGCAAGAGCCCTGCCCAGGTGGTCATTCGCTGGCACCTGCAGCTGGGCAACCTCGTGATTCCGAAGTCTTCTAACCCTGAGCGCTTGGAAGAAAACTTCGATGTCTTCGGTTTCGCCTTAACGGATGCCGACATGGCTCAGATCGCGACTCTGAACACCGAGACTCGACTGGCCACTCATCCTGACGACATGAATTAGGAGCCCAAATGCGCGTGCTGGTCACCGGAGCAACAGGCCTTATCGGATCAGAACTGGTGCGCGTGTTGCGTGCCCGCGGCGACGAGGTCGTCACCATGGTTCGCCGAGCCCCACGTGACGCTAGCGAGCGCGAATGGCACCCTGATCGCAACTTCATTTCCCCGGATGCCCTAACCGGCGTCGATGCAATCGTGAACCTTGCAGGCGCAACCACCGGCAAGCTGCCGTGGACCAAGACCTACAAAGAAGAGTTGATCTGGTCGCGCGTGAACGCAACGAAGTTGCTCGTTGGCGCGATGGCCGATGCCAAGAAGAAGCCGAAGGTTTTCATCTCGGGCAGTGCATCTGGGTTCTATGGCGACACCGGCAGCGGAGCAGCCAGTGAAGATGACCTTCGTGGCACCGGCTTTCTTGCCGACCTTGCAAGCGACTGGGAAGACGCAGCCCTCGAAGCCCCGAGCACAGTTCGCGTTTGCCTGGTGCGCACCACGATGGTGATGTCTCGCGCGAAAGGCGCACTCGGTCGCATCATTCCGCTTCTCAAACTCGGCGTTGCCGGCCCACTTGGCAACGGTCGTCAGTGGTGGGCATGGATCTCGCTGCCAGACGAGGTTCGCGCAATCATTCACCTGATCGATAACAAGAAGTGCAGCGGCGCATACAACCTGACGGCACCTGAGCACGCCACCTGCACCGATGTGATGAAGGCGCTTGGCAAGTCATTCCACCGACCAGCAATCGTGCCGGTTCCTGCTTTTGCATTGCGTCTGGCATTCGGCGAGGGAGCCGACGAACTGCTGCTGTGCAATCAGAAGCTAAGCGCCAATCGTTTGGTTGAATCGGGCTTCAAGTTCGAGCACCCAACCCTGGCCTCAGCCTGCGACTGGGTCGCAGCCGGTCACTAGCCTGCTGCTTGGCCTCTGGTCTAGCCGCTAGTCGACGAGCTTGCTCAGGCTGCGCACAAACGGCACGCCAAGCAGAGCAACCAACGCGGCAATGCCACCGCCGATCAGCATCGGTGCACGCAAATCGAAAGTCGCCATCACGCCACCGAGCAGATTGCCAAACGGCATCAAGCCCCATACCAAAGTGCGACGCGTGCCATGGATACGCCCAAAGAGTTCATTCGGAATGATCTGGTGATACGTGCTCATCAACAATATGTTCCACTGAGCCATGCAAACGCCACCGAACACCGCGCAGACCAGCCAGAACCAGATGTTCGGTGAGAGCCCGCTGAGGGCGGTGGCTACACCGCTGAGCACGATGCCGGCAGCCATGGTGTTCATGCGACCGAACCGCTTCGAGAATCTCGGCGCAAAGATGCCGCCAAGAATGTTGCCGACCGCAGATGCCAGCAGCACGAATCCGAAGATGCTGGCTGGAACCTTCATGTCGTGCAGCAAAAACAGCACCATGGTTGAACCGGTCGAACTAAAGAAGAAGCCAACGGTGGTTGTGTAAAGCACCAGGCGAAGCAGGTTCTTGTCTTCATAGAGGTACTTGATGCCGAACTTCATGTCGGCAAGCGCCGAGGTCGGCTCGGCAGGCGCATCCAAGTTGATGGCCTTGCGGTAGCTGCCAGGAATCAACAAAACCAGGATGAGCGCAAGTCCGATCGCCGCGGTGCCCGACACAAAAGGTATGCCGATGGCCAGGGCATAGAGCACGCCGCTCATTGGTGAGGCGACCATCTCGCCCACCGTGGTGGCGCCGATCTGCAAACGCGAATTAGCGCGCTCGAGCAGCTCGGGTTTCAGCATGGCCGGCACCAGCGACTGCGCGGTGGTGTCATAGAGCACTTCGGCGGCACCAATTAAGAACACCAAGACATAGAGCACCGGGATGCTCACACTGTGGTTTGCGATGCTCAAAGTCAGCGCTGCCGAACCTCCGAACCGCACGACGTTCGACCAGGCCAGGGCCTTTCGGCGGTCGACACGATCGACCATCGTTCCGATAGGAATCGCAAAGAGCAGCCACGGCAGCATGGCCAGGGCTCCGAGAAGTGAGATGGTGACGGGGTCGCGGGTTAGCGAGGCTGCGAGAAGTGGCACGGCGGTCTTGAGCAGCCCGTCGGCCACGTGACTGGCCAGGGTGGCGCTCCAGAGCTGATTGAAGGCTCGACCCAGCGGCTGGCGCTTAGTGGCAGTGTCAGTCACCGGTCTCCTTCGAACGGGATTCAGCCTAACTGAGGCTCTTGGTTTCAATCGTTCGCGCGCGGACTCGAGTGATCACGCGCAAAGAAAAATCCCGCCGATTTCTCGGCGGGATTTTTCACGTTTCAGAAGGTCGAAAGACTACTTCTTTGCAGTCTTGCGAGCTGCTGGCTTGCGAGCTGCGGTGGTCTTGCGAACAGCAGGCTTGCGAGCAACAGTCTTCTTAGCTGCTGGCTTGCGCGCAACAGTCTTCTTTGCAGGAGTTGCCTTCTTAGCTGCTGGCTTGCGCGCAACAGTCTTCTTTGCAACGGTCTTCTTTGCAACAGCCTTCTTAGCAGCTGGCTTCTTTGCAGCGGTTGCCTTCTTAGGGGCAGCCTTCTTTGCAACAGCCTTCTTTGCAGCAGGCTTCTTTGCGGCGGTAGCCTTCTTGACTACCTTCTTGGTTGCGGTCTTGACAGCCATGGTGGCCTTTCTCTCAATTTCAGTTGCTTTGGTTGCTACTTTTTTTCCTGCATCTTGCAGAACGTCCTGAGCTTCCTCACGGACATCTTCTGCAATTGCCTCGACGGTTTGCTGAACACCCTTGGCGTTCGCGTTCCAAACCTTCTTGGCTCGATCGAAAATGGTCATTTGTCTACTCCCAACGTGTAATTGCAGATAAAAAAAGACTAGCGGTTTAGCGGGTAAAACTACCGACACGCCGATTTTTGAAAAAAATTTAATTTGCGCTTCTGCGGCGCTTAAGAATGAGATCTAGCTGCTCTGAATCGAACTTCGACTGCTCGGATGCCTCGCGAGCTCCATCCAAAGAGACGACCTCTGCAAGCTGCGACATATCAATCGCACCAACGCGACGGTTAAGCGATGACTCCGGCACCTGCGAGCCGCTCCAGACACGCTCGTCAAACAATTCGTCGGGCGAAACGTCGTCCAGGGCTGATTCCCTTACAAAATAAGCCATCCGGGCTAGGTCCTCGGCGCGCTTAGCCTCTGTTGGGCGCGCAATTCGAGGTGCTTTTTCGCGAGTGGAACGCAAAACAGATGCACTGAACGAGAACAACATGACACCGGCGGCCGACTCGATCAACCAAACGACGTTGCTCGCGACCTGCAACAAACCTTGCGCGGTCATAGCGATGGATGCGATTAAAAGGAAGGTCAAGATGCGTCGAACACGACGATTTCTGTTGCGAAAATTTTCTTTTTTCGACACGCCGACACGAGGATTTTTCGCGTTTGAGGTGCGACTGCTCGCAAAGTTTCGACTAGAAGTCGAACCACGCTTTTGACCATCCTGGTTGCGACCCCAGCTCGGCACCATGACCAAAAGCCACAGCGCGACGATGACAACGAGTCCGATGCCGCCGTCGAGTGAGAAAGTCATGACTCAAAGATATGAGTCAGCTGCCAAAGTGCTCGTGATTTTCGTCGGTGTGTTTAACGATTTTGGTCTCAAACGGGTAATTCATCTCGCCGACCTCACCGTTCAGCCAGCGATCCAAGATTGATTGGTTCAGTTCATCCGAGGTAAGTGCGAAAACATAGTGGTCACGCCAGGCGCCATTGATGTGAATGTAACGCTGCTTGGTTCCCTCAAATCGGAATCCGAGTTTTTCTACGACGCGAAGGCTCGGCAAATTCTCTGGGCGAATGTCGATCTCTACTCTGTGCAGTTGCAATTCGTCGAAAAGGTAATCGCTAACCAGTGCAACAGACGTCGGAGTGATTCCGAGGCCCGCAACCTCAGGCACAACCCAATAACCAATCACGCACGAAGAGACTGAACCGTAAACCATGTTTGCAACGTTGAGTTGACCAACGATTTGATCGCCGTATTCAATCACCATCGGAATCGCGGCACCGCGTTTGTATTGTTCGCGAAGAAGTTTGATTTGCAACTTCATGTCGAACGAACTTGGTCCGTATGGGTTAGTTGCTTCCCAGGGGCGCAACCATTCGCGATTGCCCTTCATGAGTCGCTCGAGTGCTCTGGCATCGCGCTTGCTCGCCAGTCTGACTCGAACGTCGCCGTCATTCAGCGAGATTGATTGCACCACGTGGCTAGATTAGTCGCATGGATGAACTGGCCAGCCAGAAGGCAGAACTGCGATCACGCCTGCGTGAGGCTCGCAAGTCTCGAGAGCCAGATGCCAGTTATTCGACTCGACTGAGTCAAGCGCTCGGCCAACTCTGCATCGACCAAAAGGTCGAGACCGTGGCCGCCTATTTTCCGATTGAGGGCGAGCCAGACATCCGAGAGTTTTTGGAGTGGGCGCTAAAGAACGGCCTGCGGGTGATGCTGCCCAGCGTGCGCGGCAACGACCTGCACTGGGTCTTCTTCGATGGCAACACCGAGTTCGGGGAACTGGGCTTCGAGGAGGCCGCTGGCAAGCCGGCGAAACTCACCGATGCCGGGTTGATCTTTGTGCCTGCAATGGCCGTAGACCTGCGCGGCAATCGCCTCGGCAAGGGCAAGGGTTATTACGACCGTGCGTTGGCCGCTGTGTTCGCCGGCGGCAAGAAGCGCGCCAAGGTCGTTGCTGTTGTATTCGACGATGAGGTGCTGATTCAACTGCCGGCCGAGGCGCACGACCATGCGGTTGATGGGGCCATAACCGCCGGCAAACTGCTCTGGTTCTAGCGGCCGTCAGTTCTAGCGCGGCCTTATCTCGCGCACTTTTAGTAGTGCGGCGGCACATCTCGACGAAGCTGGTCGTCATTGCCGGCGCTGCGATCGCCCCAAGCCATGTCGGTGTCTTCGAAGGCGCGTTCTGCGTCAAACAACTGGGGGTTGGTCTGGGCCGTTGGCATGCCTAGTCGAGCTGCGATTCGAGTGGTGACTGCCTGCGGGTCGCTGAACAGGTCGAAGCTGTGCACGCGAAGGTATTTGAAACCGAGGCTGGTCAACAAGTTAGGGCGCAGCACGAAGCGCTCGAATAGGTTGCGTCCCTCGAGAGCGCTGTCGGGCATGATCACGGCAGCCTGGTTGGCGTAGCTGACCACAAGCGGCAAGCGCTGGGCGAAACCGGTGTCGACGCGTGCACCGAGACGACGCAGGCGCGAAGCCAGGTCGGCAAGCAGCGAGTCACTCGCGATGTCTCCTGGCTGGTGCCCGCCATCCTCGGCCGATGCGAGCAGGGTCTTCAAAAGGGCTGCGCCATCCGTGACGTCGTGAGGAATCTGGTGTGAAGCGATGCACGAAACCACGGTGATTTGTTTGCGCGCGCTGACCAGAGTGTTGGTCAAATAGCGTCGGCCCTCGGATGAACTGAGCTGACCGAAATCGTTGCCGACTCCGCCGCCTGGCAACAAGCCGTAGCCGACCGAGAAGATGATGCGGTCGGCCTGGCGGTGGGCGAGCTCGCGAATTCCCACAACCTCGAATTTTTCGCGACCGTGTGCATCGAAGAAAGTGGCGAGGTCTGGCTTCTGCTTGAGCTCTTTGCTGAGCGCAGCACGAATGCGGTCGACGTGAGCCTGCGAGGCGCTTGCCACGAACAGTGACTGCTCTGGGTGCCAGAGCGCGTGATTGAGAACCAGGTCGACCACGCGGCGAAGCTCGGCCTCTGGGCTGTCGTTCGAACCGCCGATGGTCTCGCCCGACTTCGCACCCTCGGTGATGATCTCGATGCTGTGCGAACGCTTGCCGTCAAACTCTGCGGCGGTTGGCTCGAAGACAATTCGGTTCTGATAGAACTCGCGGTTGATAAGGGCGGCGAGCACCTGACCGTTCGGGCGGTAGCTAACCCGAAGGGTCTCGCTGCCGAATGATCGCTGGGCTGCGGCAAACGCAGATTCGATCGGCTCGGTTCGAGTTAGCGGGCGAACGTGGCACTCGACCTCGAAGCCCTCGGGTGCAGCGATCGCCTCGTCACCAAAGAAGATCGCCTGGTCGGCACGCTTTAGCACGGCCAGGTTCTCGGCGACGGTCGTGCCCGCCGCATCCAGGATGAGCGCCACATCAAACTTCTGGCCGTAGAGCTCGCGGGTGGCCTCGAAAGGCGAAACCAAGACCGCCGGCGCGAGCACCTCATAGATAGGTCGAGCGGCGCGGAACACCTGCAGCAGGCTTGCCGAGCCACCGCGCAGGGTCTGCTTCAGGGTGTCGACCTGACTGGCATTCTGGGCCAGGGCCGCGCGCCACTTCTCGGCGAGCTGCCAGGCCAAGAAGTCAGCTCCGCGCTGAACCAGGGCCGCGTGGGAACTTGCGAAGGCCGCCTCGAGTTCGTCGAGCTGCTCTGCCTTGTATTTCAAAACCGTCGAATCGCGCTGCACCAAAATCTCGAGGGCCGACTGCCACCAGGCCAGATCAAACTCGGCAGCGAGGTGCTCTCGCTTTACGTGCATCCTGGCGAGGTCGCGTGCGAGTGGCTCGAGCCCTGCTGCGCGCAGTTCCGTGAAAACCGCTTCACGTTCGCCGTGGGTGTCAAGAACCTCTGCCCCGTCGGCCAACGATGCGAGAAGATTTTGTAATTCGTCGAGCGAGATTCGAGTCAGCGGTGCGCTGCTGACCTCTGCGTCGAGGTGGCGCTGCAGCTCTTCGATGTCGGCCACGAATTTTTGGTAGGCAACCTGCGCATCGACCAATCCGACCGGAACTGTTGGCGCCGTGATTGAAGTGGTCTGCAGGTGCCAGGCATCGCGCTGCTCTTGAATCTGACGAAGCGAGGCATTGAGATCACTGACGTGCATGCCCGGTCGCAAATATTCCTTGGCCAGTTTTTTCAAACGACGACGAGTTCCGCCAGACATTTCACTGCGACCAACGCCGGCTTCTTTGCGAGCCGATGTCGCGGTGATCAGTTCGGTGAGTGGTCGGTCGAAAACATCCGAGACGAATCGATCTAGGGTTTCGCGAATGCCTAGGAAAAGGCGAATCTGGTCGCCCCACTGCTCGACCGTGGTTGCCTCGCGGAACTTGGCACGCTCGGCGAACTCGGTCATCTGGTTTGCCAGAGTCGGAAAGTCTTCGCTGTGCAAACGAATCGCCAGCTGCTTCAGCTGCAGCATCTGCTCTTTGCCGTCGAACTTTGCGCCGAACCAGGCGTTGTCGGCAGGCCCGAAACTCAGTGCCCCAGCCTCGGATGCACGGCGCAGCAGTTCGATGCCCTGACTGCGATCTGCGTGCTGGGCCAGGTGCTGCTTCTCGATGCGGGCCGTGGTCGAGGGCGCATGTGGCATGCCGCTCAGGCGGGCAAGCTCCTGCAGGGTTTGGCCAATCGAGACGCCGAGCTGTGCATCTTTCTTGGCGAGCAACTCGTGGTAGCGACCCAGCTCGTCGGTAGCGGCATCCAAGTTGGCGCGCTCACGCTGTTGCGAATTCGGCTGCGCCTTCTCGTTGCGCGAGATTGCCGAAACCAGATCGAGCCAAGCCGACTTCGATCGAACGACAAAACCTGGCAAACCGAGTGCAGCGAAACGATCGGCCAGTTCGTTGAGAGTTTGCGTGCGAGGTGCAGCAACCACTACCCGCTTGCCCGATTCGACCAGCGCGGCAATCGTGTTCACCACGGTCTGGGTGTAACCGCATCCCGGCAAAGTCTCGACGGCGAAGCTTTGACCGGCGAGTGCGCGGTTCACGATTCGAGTCTGCACGGCATCCAAGTCGACGATCTCGGTGAATTGCACATCGGCAACAGGTGCAAGACCCATCGCCGAGGCGTGCGACGCCACACGGCGAATGACATCGGTTTCGCTCTGACTGAAATCGCCGGCTGCTTCGATTGACGCGGTCGTGAAAGTTGTAATTACCAGCAGACGCTGAACCGTGATGTCGGTCTTGCCGGCAATCTTGCCCTCGAGATATGCAACGACAGAACGCGGCATGATTTCGCTGGACTCGGATGCAAGTCGCAGCAACTCTGCGGTGTCGATTTCGACCTGGTAGTTCTCGCGAAGCGCCTTGACCAAAAGTGGATTTACGCGCGCGGCACCTGCGAGCTCAACCTCGAAGTCATCGGGGCGGTGATTGAGGCGAACTGGCCAAAAGAAAATTGGCAACTGATAGTCAAGACCATCGCGCTGCAGGTTCAGCAGACCACCGAGCAGCCCCAAGGTCTCGAGCCCGAACTGAGAAGAGAGCAGATCGCTCTTGCCCTTGATGCGGCGAGCCGCCGCGAGCGCGACCGAGAACAACTGAGTGTCGCGAACCAGGTTCGAAAGTGTGGTCTGGCCGCCGCCGACGAACTGCGAGAAGCCACCGGGATGCGCGCTGGCAAGGTCAATCTGCCCGAAACTGTTGCGCTCGAAGTTGCGAAGTGGGTTGGTGAAACCGAGGTTTTCCAGTTCGCTCAGCCAGGCATCCCAGGTGCTTTGAGGCACTGGCGCTGGCGTGAGGGAGTCGGACATGCGTACAGCCTAAATCCGGGCCAGTTCGAGGCCTCGGAGGCTGGAATAAACTGACCGAGTTCGCCCTCGTAGCTCAGTGGATAGAGCAGTGGTTTCCTAAACCATGTGCGTAGGTTCGATTCCTATCGGGGGCACTGGGCAGGTTGGCCACGCGCCGCACATCTATCTATCTAGGCTTGGCACATGACCTCCAACAAATCGCGCCTTTGGTTCGCCGGCGTCTTCATCCTTTTCGCTTGCCGCGGCATCTTGATGTCGACCTGGAGCAACCAGGGTCCAGCAATCAAGGGGTTCCTCGGCCTCACCAACTCGGCCATGGGTCTCTACCAAATGGTGATCAGCATCGGCTCGATTCTCGGCGTGGTCTTCGCCGGTCGCCTGCTGCACCGCCTCGGCTCGCGCTACCTAGCACTTATTACCTATGCGATCATGGCT
>CAITNA010000011.1 GCA_903893675.1 uncultured Micrococcales bacterium | reverse complement strand
ATCGACCTGACGCCTCCGGTCGCTTCGTGGAGTGCGACCCCTGCTTCTCGTTCCCACGGAACCCTTACCTATGTATTGCACTTCAATGAGGCAATTACGACAGCTGCTGGCGACCCGGGTTCGCTCACCAATGATGACTTCGTCTTTAGTGGAAGTTCTTCGGGCTGTCAGATTTCGATAACCCCGATTTCTGGAACTAATGACTACACAGTGGTGTTGACCTCGTGTGGCGACGGATCACTCACTCTTCAACTCCTAGACGACGCGGTTACCGACGTTGTTGGCAACACCGGCCAGCTAGGAATCTTCGCAAGCACCACTGTTGACAACACCCCACCTCGAGTCAACTCGATCTCAACGGCGACCGCATCGCCAACCAACGTTTCGCAGGTTACGTTCTCGATCAACTTCAGCGAGAGCGTTACCGGCTTGATGGCAAATAGTGGCGACTTCACAATCAACTCAAACCTCGGCACAACCAACTGCACCTTCGGCACTCTTTCAGGAAGCGGAGCAAACTACAGCCTGCGACTGAACAACTGTGGCGATGGTGAAACTGTCAGCGTCACCGTGAAGGCTGGTGCGGTCAACGACCTTGCTGGCAACGCGCTAGCAACCGCCCTCACCTCGAACACCGTAACCTTCGACCGCACGCCTGCGTCGGTGACCTACTCGGTTCCGAGCGCGGCTAGCACGACTGGTGTCGTCACTGTTGTCGCGACATTCAGCGAACCGGTTACCGGCGTTACCTCATCCGTGTTTGGTCAGACCGGAACTGCAACCACTGGCTCAATTTCTGTAACTGCACTTAGCAGCACCATGTATACGATCACCGTCACCGCGGTTAGTTCCGGTACCGTCGTATTCGAACTAGTTGGCCCGGTCTATGACGCCGCGCAAAACCAGGCGCCGCAGCTGGGTGCATCGACAACGTCTAGTGCAGCGACCGTTAGCCTCGCAGGTTTGACCGCGAGCTTCACGACGAACCCTAATCCGCTCATAAAGACGAATCCGCACTACGTAATCACTTTCTCTCGCCCGGTCACAGGCCTTACTGCCAGCGATTTTGACACGACCGCCGCTAACCACTGCAACGTTGCTGTCGTTGCGGTCTCGAGCACTGTTTACAACGTCAACACTGGGAACTGTGGCGATGGCCTAATGCAGCTAACCCTGCGTGCTGGTTCGGTCACCGACACCGATGGCAATCAAAACGCCAACATCTATGCCGGGCTAGTAACCATCGACAAGACCCCATCGACTGCGACGATCACGTTGCGTGCGGGCTCGCTAGTAACCGGAAACCACGTATTCGATGTCGTTTTCAGTGAGCCAGTATTCGGCTTGACCTCGCAAGACTTCACCGTGCCACTTGATGCCAGCGCGGTTGGTTGCACGATCACCGGGCCAACCGGAACCGGTGCCGCGTATGTCGTCAACATGACTGGATGTGCGAACGGCACATTCGGCCTGGCACTGCAGCCTGATTCGATTACCGATGAAGCAGGCAACAGTGGCCCAACCACGCTCGTTGTGTCTGACATCGCAACCCAGGCCAAGCCTGCTCCTTCGGCAACCGCAATTCAGGGCACAACACCGACAACTTTGATTGCAGTCGCACCAACTGCGGTCTTCGCGAACATCGACAACACCACTCAGCAGGCGCTGCTTGCAGCGAAGATTGTCGTACCAGTCAGTGGCGCCGCCGGCATCCAAGTTGACACGTCGCTGACCCAGCTGACCCCGTCTGATGCAATTTCGATTAGCTCCGACCAGAA
The DNA here is from genome assembly GCA_903893675.1 of uncultured Micrococcales bacterium. Taxonomy (GTDB): domain Bacteria; phylum Actinomycetota; class Actinomycetes; order Actinomycetales; family Microbacteriaceae; genus Rhodoluna. The sequence goes on along the minus strand of CAITNA010000011.1, from coordinate 860 downwards.
CGTTCAGGTTGGTGACCAAGTTTCGATTCGTGTTGAGGCATCCACTGCAATTGCCGACAATATGGACGCAGTCGGATTCTTGTTGCTCAATGGAAACTGGGAGTACCTCGGTCGCCAGACCTTTACTGGCACATGGGTGTCATCGGCACCGATGGTGTTCGCAGAGCCAGGCAGCTACACCTTGAAGATCGTTCTGGTTCCGAAGGGACAGGTCGTTACCTTCAACTACTTGAAGGCCGGACTGAGCGCAAACCTTTCTGACCACGTGATTCCTAACCTGATCAAGCCGAAGACCTTGGATGTTCTTGGTTTCAGCTCGGCTTCAATCTCGGATGCTCAAACCAACGTTGGTTCGCAGCAGATCACAATCAACTTGAACGTTCAGTTGCCGCTAGGTCAGACCGCTCCGGTCTTGGTTGCCCCAGCACCACCGGCTCCACCTGTCGTAATTCCACCGAGCCCGACCCCTACGCCAACCCCGACTCCGACTCCAACCCCGACTCCGACTCCAACCCCGACTCCTACACCTACCCCAACTCGCACTCCGACGCCGACTCCGACGCCTACACATTCGGCTACTCCGACTCCAACTCCAGTAGTCACGCCGACTCCAACTCCAACTCCGGTTGTGACCCCAACTCCTGTGCCGACTCCGAGCGAAGCTCCAAGTTCAACCCCTTCTGCAAGCGCCGTCATTGCAGCGCCACAGCCAACGACGCCACCAGCTCCGGCTGCTGTCCTCGAGCCTTTGGCTATTCCAACGATTCAGCCTGGAGCCCCTGTTGCTAACCCAGCAATCGGAGCAACGAGTAACGACAATTCGCCTCCAACAGCGTTTGATCCGTTGTCGAATCCTGCTT
>CAITNA010000010.1 GCA_903893675.1 uncultured Micrococcales bacterium | reverse complement strand
CTGGCTGATGTCGGCCGCGGAGGCAATCGAGCGGAACAGCCCACACGTGGTGGCCAAGGCAGTCGCCCAGGCCGCGGCCGGGTTTGCTCGCCGCGAGGTTTCGGTCAGCCAGGTGCTCGAGCAACACGGAACCGGGCTCACCGCATTGGTCGATGGCAAGCAGTTTCTGATTGGGCAACCGAGCAGCACGCTGCCGGCCTGGGCACAGCTGTCTGATTCGCTAACGGTCGCGATTGAAGTCAACGGCGAACTTCAGGGCGTAATCGGAATCGACGATCCGATTCGCGAAGACGCAATCGAGACCACTGAGGCACTGCGCAAATTGAAGCTCGAACACTTAGTTCTTGTATCGGGTGACCGCGAAGAAGCTGCCGCCCGAGTTGCTCAACAAATCAACGCGGATGAATACTTTGCGGGCTGCAAGCCTGAGCGCAAACTCGAGATTCTTCGCGAGAAGCAAGTCACGTTTGCAAATCATGTTGCAGCAGTCGGCGATGGCATCAACGATGCGCCACTGCTTGCAGGCGCAAACGTTGGAATCGCAATGGGTGCACGCGGAGCAACCGCCGCGAGCGAGGCTGCCGATGTAGTGATCATCGAAGACTCGATTTACCGAGTTGCTGTGGCAATCGATGTAGCTAAGGGGGCTGCATCCAAGGCGCTGCAGGCAGCAGGTTTCGGCATGGCGCTGGCAGTCTTTGCGCTGGTGGCAGCAAGTGTTGGCCTGCTTACTCCAACCACCAGCGCGATTACACAAGAGGCGATTGATACGGCTGCTGTGCTCTGGGCGCTGACCCCGATTCGCTCGTATATTGGTTCGCGAGCAAGGTAGGAAAATGGCCCGTCACACAATCGCGCAAAGCGAGCGTCGCCTGAAGGCGGTCGATGGCAAGCCTGCTCTCGCAAAGAAACTCGACTTCGAAGCCATGACCGTCATAGTCGAGCTGACTCAGGCAGCGGCTGCCGTGCGCAACCTGATCGAGCAAGGCCCGCTTGCCGCAAGCAAACTGAGCTTCACGTCCTATCAGGTGCTCTGGATCGTCTCGACCTGGCAGCCCATCGAAACCCGCGAAATCGCGGCCGAGGCCGGGCTTGGCAAGGCGGCCCTGAGCGGAGTTCTCGGCACTCTCGAGCGCCGTGCGCTGATTACCCGCAAGAAGGCTCGCGATGATGCCCGACTGGTTCAGGTTTCACTCACCGCTGTGGGCAAGAAACTGTTCGAGGCACTGCTTCCAGAGGTAAACGCGCTTGAGGCCGAGCTGGTCAAACAGATTCACCCGAACAACCGCGCTCTCGCAATCGATCTGCTGCGCGGCCTGGCCGATCGCGACTAGCGCGCAAAGACCTCGACGAGCGAGGTTGCCAGCAGAAAGACCGCGAGGGCAGTGATCAACAGGCCGCCCGTGCCGATGATTGCAGCTAAGCGACCGGTGCGGGCGAAAATCCACTGCCTTGCCACCGAAGCGCCGAGGCTATAGGTCGCATCGCCAAGGTTTCCCATGATCTCGAAGATGATGCCGAGCGTCAAAAACTGCAGGGTGAAGTTTGCGCCCGGTTCAACGAACTGCGGAAGCACCGCGAAGAAGAACACGGCTACCTTCGGATTGCTCAACCCAACGAAAAACGCCTCACGCGCAATCTTTCGAGTGCTCGGTTTGACGGCCGCCGCAGGATGCCCGCCTGCATTCTGACTTGCCAGAGTCTGCTCGTCACCCTTGCGCTTGCGAATCGACTGAATACCCAGGTAGCCGAGATAGCCGGCACCGATGATCTGAATCAGGTGCAGAGCAGCCGGCACGCTCGACAGGAACGCGCCGAGACCGAATGCGACAGCCAGCATCCAAGTGGTGTGACCGAGACTGTTGAACAGAACGGTTATGAGACCGGCTCGGCGGCCGTCTGACAACGTGCGCCCGATAATGAACATCACGGATGGGCCTGGGATCGCAATGAGGGTCAGCGCGGTCGCGAAGAAGCCAACCAGATGCGCTGCGTTAGGAAACATTCCAACCCCAATCTGAGCCACCCAGGGGAATCGAACCCCTGACCTGCTCTTTACGAGGGAGCTGCTCTACCGACTGAGCTAGGGTGGCGTGACGCAAGCGACAAGTCCCAAGTTTAACCTGTGGGGCCTTGCCAGCGCGCGGGCGTTAGCAGTTCGGGTCTTTAGCCGGAACCGTTCCGTCAACGAGATAGGCATCGACAGCATTGACCACGCAGGTGTTCGAACGGCCGTAGGCGGTGTGACCCTCACCCTTGTATGTGATCAGGTGACCGTTGGCCAAAATCTTGTTGGCCAGGTTCTGTGCCTCCCAGTATGGAGTTGCCGGGTCGCCGGTGGTGCCAACCACGATGATCGGGCCACTGCCGGTTGCGGCATAGCTGCTCGGCTTGGTGGCCAGCGGGTATGGCCAGGATGCGCATCCGAGTGCGCCGTTTCGCCAGTAGCGACCGAAGAACGGGCTCAGCTTTAGCAGGCGCGCGTTTTGTGCAGCCATGGCGGCCTTGCTCGGGTTTGAGCGACCGTCGAGACAGTTGATTGCCATGTTGGCCTCGAGCATGTTGCTCGCATAGCCGCCGCTTGAGTTGCGGTCGTTGTATGCATCGGCAAGTTCGAGGAACAAAGTGCCGTCACCGCGGAATGCACTGCTGAATGCTGCGCTGGTGTATTTCCAGTAGTCGTTGCTGTAGAGCGTCATGATCAAACCGGTGATTGCACCTGGCAGGTAAAGCTTGCGACCAAGAGTTGTGTTAATCGAAGTTGTTTCGAGTTTCTTGTAGAACGCGGTGATGGACTTCATCGCGTTGTCGACGCTGCCGGTGAATGGGCAGGTGGTTGGGCTCACGGTTAGACAGTTGTCGAGGTAGTCGCGAAGCGCCGTGTCGAATGCCTTGAGCTGGTAAGCGCTCGAGTCTTCGTCGCTAACGGTTGGGTCGATTGCGCCATCGAGCACAAAGCGGCCGACGTTCTGCGGGTAGAGCGCGGCGTAGGTCGTGCCCAGGAAAGTTCCATATGAGAAGCCGAGGTAGTTCAACTTGGTCTCGCCGAGCAACGCACGGATGAGGTCCATGTCGCGTGCGGCCGAAACGGTGTCGACGTGGGCAAGCAGCGAACCGGTGTTCTTCTTACAGGCTGCCGCGAAGGTCTTGTAAGCGGCAACGGTTGCGTTGTACTCGGCCGTCGAGCCGATCGCGCCAGGGGTTGGGTCATACAAGAAGTGATCTGTCTGAGTCGCGTTAAGGCAGGTGACCTTCGAGCTGTTCTGCACGCCGCGTGGGTCGAAGCCGACCAGGTTGTAGTGCTGACGCAGGAAGTCGCTGCCGGCCTGCGAGCCACCCGACTTCACGAAGTCGATGCCCGAGCCGCCTGGGCCACCTGGGTTCTCGAGCAGCCAACCCTTGTCGGCGTTGCCGGTCGAAGCCACATAGTTCAGTGCCAGCTTGATCGAAGCGGCCTTGGATGGGCTATCCCAGTTGAGTGGCGCCAGGGATGTCCTTGACGTCACTGCCGTCGTCGGCG
>CAITNA010000009.1 GCA_903893675.1 uncultured Micrococcales bacterium | reverse complement strand
GGTTTTACAAACACGAAACAATTCGGGTCAACTCACGAAATACAACTTTGTAAAAATCTAGGTGTTGGCGAGTTTCGTCACTTGTTTATTAGGAGAGAGGTAAACAAATGCACCTGGATCAGGGACATACCGCGTTTATTCTTATTAGCTCAGCGCTAGTTCTATTGATGACCCCGGGTCTTGCGTTCTTCTACGGAGGAATGGTTAAGGCCAAGAGCGTTGTAAGCATGATGATGCTTAGCTTCGGCTCGCTCGGACTAATCGGTGTTCTTTGGGTTATTTACGGCTACGCAATCGGCTTTAGCAATGGTGGAACTAAAACCTTCATTGGTATCGACGGCGTTTGGGGTATCGACACCAGCTTCATCGGCCTTGACGCTCAGCTGAAAGATGCATTGAACCCAACCGGTTCTTACCCTTCGATGGCTTTCGTTGCCTTCCAGGCCACCTTCGCCATCATCACCGTTGCGCTTATTTCGGGTGCTATTGCCGACCGCGCCAAGTTCGGTGCATGGATGGTGTTTGCCGGAGTTTGGGCAACTCTTATCTACTTCCCGGTTGCTAACTGGGTATTCAACTTCACTGTAGACAGCACTGGAAAGATCATCGATGGTGGCTGGATTGTTTACAACCTTGGCGTTATCGACTTCGCCGGTGGTACTGCGGTTCACATCAACGCAGGTGCAGCTGGTCTAGCGCTAGCAATAATTCTTGGTAAGCGCTTCGGCTTCGCCAAGGGTATGAGCCAGCCTCACAACGTTCCGTTGACTCTGCTAGGAACCGCTCTACTCTGGTTCGGTTGGTTCGGATTCAACGCCGGTTCTGAGGTTGCTGCTGATGGCCTTGCTTCGATCGCATTCATCAACACTCTGAGCGCACCTGCCGCCGCCATGTTGGGTTGGATCATCGTTGAGAAGATCAAGCACGGCAAGGCAACCTCGATTGGAGCGGCCTCGGGTGCTGTAGCTGGTCTAGTTGCGATCACTCCAGCCTGTGAAATCCTTGACCCAATGTGGGGAATCGTTCTGGGTGTAGTCGCTGGCGCGCTTTGTGCACTTGCTATCGACCTCAAGTTCGCTCTTGGTTTTGACGACTCGCTTGACGTCGTTGGAATCCACCTGGTCGGTGGAATCGTTGGAACCCTCTACATCGGTATCTTCGGTCGCGGCGTTGGTGCAGCATTCGGTCACGGATGGCACCAGTTCGCGATGCAGGCTCTTGGTGCCGGTGCGGTTCTTGCCTACAGCTTCATCGGCGCACTTGTTATCGGTCTAATCATCGAGAAGACCATTGGCTTCCGTGTCAAGGCCGAGGATGAGATCGCTGGAATCGACACCGTAGTTCACGGTGAAGAGGCCTACTCCTTCGGAGCAGACCGCTAAAATCTTCCTAGAACTGAAAGTCCCTGAGTGGGGTCCGAAAGGGCCCCACTTTTGGCATGTCTAGGAGGCTAACTAATGCATAGCGACCAAACTATGTTCCTGATCATCTGCAGCGCTCTCGTGCTGTTTATGACTCCGGGATTGGCATTCTTCTATGGCGGTCTGGTTCGGGCGTCATCCGTAGTCAGCATGATGATGATGAGTTTTGGTTCACTTGGGCTAATTGGAGTCATTTGGGTTACCTACGGCTACGCGATGAGCTTCGGTAATGCGGGCTCTGGCCATTATGTTGGCATCGATGGGTTTTTCGGCATTGATCTGAACGCACTGTTCCTGAACGACCTTATGAGTACCGCTCTCCGTTTCAACGATGGAGCCGGACTTGCATTCGCTGGATTCCAGGGGACATTCGCAATCATCACGGTTGCACTTATTTCCGGTGCCATTGCCGATCGTGCCAAGTTCGGGTCCTGGATGATCTTTGCCGGCCTTTGGGCCACCCTGGTCTATTTCCCTGTGGCGAGCTGGGTCTTCAACTTCAAGTCTGTCAACGGCAAGGTGGTCGACGGTGGCTGGTTGGTTTACAACTTCCACGTGCTCGATTTTGCCGGTGGAACCGTGGTCGAAATCGCCTCGGGTGCGTCAGCCTTGGCTCTTGCACTAGTAGTCGGTAAGCGCTTCGGCTTCGCCAAGGGCATGCATGCGCCTCACAGCATCCCACTGGTTCTAATCGGAGCCGCAATCCTTTGGTTTGGCTGGTTTGGGTTCAACGCCGGATCCGAATTGATGGCAGATGGAACCGCCTCAATCGCATTCATGAACACTGGCATCGCGGGCTCTGGTGGACTACTGGCTTGGGTCATTTACGAGAAAATCACCCTGGGTAAGGCAACAGCTGTGGGAGCCGCTTCTGGGGCGGTTGCTGGGATGGTTGCAATCACTCCCTCGTGTGCCTACCTTGACCCCATCTGGGCATTGGTACTGGGCCTAATCGTCGGTGTTGTGTGTGCACTAGCAATCGAACTTAAGTGGCAGCTTGGATTCGACGACTCGCTCGATGTAGTCGGTATCCACTTGGTTGCCGGTCTTATCGGAACGATTTTCATTGGTCTCTTTGGTCGCGGTGTAGGTCTATTCTTTGGCTATGGTCCGCTGCAGCTTGGACGCCAGACCCTGGCAGCGCTCGTGGTCGGACTATTCGCATTTGCGATGTCATATGCCATTGGGTGGGCCATCCAGAAAACCGTTGGATTCCGAATCACCAGCACCGATGAAATAGCCGGTGTCGACTCCGTCATCCATGGTGAAAGTGCCTACAGTGAAACAGATCCTCGTTGGAGCTGGGGAAGAACAGAGCGCTAAATCTCTTGATTGGGCCAGAGCCTAGTTCAAGGGCTGCGTATTACGCCAAACAGCGAGACCGATGGCAATCAAAATGACCGTCGTTAGGGCAATGGTCTTTAGTCGTTTGATGCCCTGATCCTTTTGAATTTTCTCTTTCAAAGTAATCAGAATCCAGTAAACCCCAATGCCAACTGAGCCAATCAGCATGGCGAAAAGCAAGATTCCCCAACCGTAGGCCAGTAGGAAATCAATGGGGGAGCCCTTACCAATTTCTGAGATCACGTTCCAACAATAAACCCGTTTGGGTTTGCGCGAACGAGGCTTTGAGGGTAATGTATAACAAGTGTTCGGAAGCGAACACAACGCGGATGTGGCTCAGTGGTAGAGCATCACCTTGCCAAGGTGAGGGTCGCGAGTTCGAATCTCGTCATCCGCTCGAAGTAGGCGAAAGCCCACTCACATGGTGGAGTGGCCGAGAGGCGAGGCAGCGGCCTGCAAAGCCGTCTACACGGGTTCAAATCCCGTCTTCACCTCGAAACACCTAACGGTCGATTGGCGCAGCGGTAGCGCACTTCCTTGACATGGAAGGGGTCACTGGTTCGATCCCAGTATCGACCACCAGGGGCTCTTGCCCCAGAGCTCATGGACTTCTTCAAAAGACACATTCGCCCGGCACTCGTCGGCGTCATCGTGATGCTCATCCCAATTGTTGTCATCACTGTCATTGCGAATCTTCCTCCGAGCGATCCTCCGATTCCCGACTATTACAAAGCACAGGGGCTATCGGCCGTCGACGGTTCAAAGCTCGAGAAATACATTGCGACCGCAACTCAGCTTGATTCGCAGAACTATGCGGTTGCGTGCCCTGACGTCACTGTTGTTTCGACCACTCAGCCTGGTCTCTGTGGCTACTGCAAGATCAGCGACATGGTCATCTATCCATTTTGGCAAGAAGGCTTCACAGCAAAACTTCGACCAGAGCGTTACGACTATCGCTCGATCTACATCGATCAGATTCACCGCCGCTACATTTCGCTAACCCACGGCGACTATCGACTCTTCACAAAGAGCGAGCAACAGGGTTTCTGGAACCCGAGTTATGGCAAATGGTTCTATTGCAAGACCTCGGGCTATCTCGATCTAAATGCCTACGTGAAGGTCTATCGAGACTGGTCGGCGAGCAATGCCTTGCATGTTCGCTTGGATGTGGGAACCTACGAAACGCTAACGCCGGTGCTTGATCAGATTCAGGTTAAAAAACCGAGCCCGAAGCCGAGTGCTTCGAATGGCAACTAGAGCTTTAGTGCCTTTGCGGTTCTCTTCAGAACCTCTGCCGCCAACTTCTTGTCGGCGTTGATCTCTTGACCAATAGTCGGAATCATCTTCTTCAAAGAATTCTGCCAACCAGGGTATTCATCTGCGAAACAGCGCTGCAGCACATCGAGCATGATGTGAACTGAGGTCGATGCTCCCGGTGATGCCCCGAGCAAACCTGCGATGGTGCCGTCAGCACTCGCCACAACTTCGGTGCCGAACTGCAAGGTGCCGCCACCCTTAGGGTCGCGCTTGATCACCTGCGCGCGCTGACCGGCGACGATGAGCTTCCAGTCTTCTGGCTTGGCCTCAGGTGCGAAATCGCGAAGCGACTCGAATTGGGCTTCCTTTGACTTCAGCAGTTCGCCAACCAGGTACTTGACCAGGCTCAGGTTGCGAACCGCGACAGATAGGTAAGGGATCACATTCGATGGGCGAATGGTCTTAGGTAAATCGAGCAGCGAGCCGAACTTAAGGAACTTCGGCACAGCGCCTGCGAAAGGCCCGAATAGCAGCGAAGCCTGGCCATCGACAACGCGAGTGTCGAGGTGCGGAACCGACATCGGTGGGGCACCAACTGAGGCCTGCGAATAGACCTTGGCCTTGTGCTTTGCAACCAGTGCAGGGTTGGTGGTCTGCAAGAACGAACCGCTCACAGGGAAAAGGCCGTAGCCCTTTGCCTCTGGGATGCGCGCCTTCTGCAACAACTTCAGCGCCCAACCACCTGCGCCAACGAAAACCTTGTCTGCAAGTACGTAGCGCTTCTCGCCGGTCTTGGTGTCTTTGACGGTCAGGTGCCAACCATCTGGGATGCGCCGCACACCGACAACCTCGGAGCTGGTCTGAGTCTTTACGCCTTGCTTCGCAAGGTGAGACACGAGTTGGCGTGTGATTGCGCCGAAGTCGACGTCGGTGCCACTGTCGATGCGAGTTGCTGCGATCTTCTCTTTCGGGCCGCGACCCGAAATAAGCAGCGGTGCCCACTTTGCAATCTGCTTGTGATCCGTGGTGAACTCGAAGCCCGAGAACAGCGGCTCTGACTTCAGCACCTTCGAACGGCGCTCGAGGTAGTCAACATCCTTGTCGCCGCGAACGAAAGTCATGTGCGGTGTCGCGTGGATGAAACTGCGAGGGTCTCCGAGAATCTTCTTCTCGACGAGATAACTCCAGAATTGACGCGACTGCTGGAACTGTTCGTTGATTTGAATTGCCTTGGCAGGTGAGGGCAGCGAACCATCCTTGCTGTCTGGCATGTAGTTGAGTTCGCAAAGAGCTGCGTGACCGGTGCCGGCGTTGTTCCATGGGTTCGAAGATTCCAGGGCGACTTCATCCAAGCGCTCGAAAATTGTGAGCTTCATCGATGGGTCGAGCAGCTTTAGGAAAGTTGCCAGGGTAGCGCTCATGATGCCGCCACCGACTAGGGCAACGTTGACTTTTTCTGGCTTTGGCACGCCTTCGATATTACGTTGCTTAGACGTTTCTGCCGACGAGCATGCCGATTCCGTAGGTGATGCCCATGGCGGCAACCGAGATGATCACGTTGCGAAGCATCGCGCGACCTGGGCGAGCACCGCCGATCTTCGAACCGACGTAGCCGGTCAGCGCTAGGGCGATGACCACGGCGACGACAGTGACCGGGATGCGCAGCGCGGCCGGCGGGGCAAGTACCGCGAGCAGCGGCAGAAGCGAGCCTGCCGAAAAGGCTACGAACGAAGAGATAGCAGCCTGACTTGGGCTGGCGTGGTTACCGATTTCGATGCCAAGTTCGGCCTCGGCGTGAGCGCGAAGGGAATCCTTAGCGGTCAGCTCTTCAGCGACCTTGGTCGCGGTCTCTAGGCTGAGGCCCTTTTGCTCATAGAAGAAGGCCAGCTCGCGCAATTCGGCTTCTGGGTTTGCGGCTAGCTCAGCCTTTTCTTTGGCGAGCGAAGCGATTTCTGAATCCTTCTGGGCGCTGACCGAGGTGTATTCGCCACCTGCCATCGAGATTGAGCCTGCAACCAGAGCGGCAACGCCGGCGATAAGAATGGCGGGGGTGTTGTTCGGGTTAGCACCAGCAACGCCCATGACCATGCCGGCGGTTGAGGCGATGCCGTCATTGGCGCCTAGCACTCCGGCTCGAAGCCAATTGAGCTTTGAAGACATCGAAGCCTTCTGGAACTCATCCGAAGCCATGATCGCCTCATCGGCCAGGCGCTGTTCTTGAAGCTTTGACTTTTTGCTCATTGGCCTATGAAACCAGAGCAACCCGCACAATAACTAGCAAGGCTCACCTAAACACGCCGATTAGAATTGGCGAAATCGAGAGGATTCGAAGTGCAGGTCAAAGTAAACGGGCAACCGGTTGAGGTCGAGGCAGGATCAGACGGCTTCAAGTTGTTCACCGACAAGACCATCGTCGCCATGCGTGTCGGCGGCGAACTTCGCGACCTTGCTCACAAGTTGACCGAAGGCGACGTAGTCGAGGGTGTGGCGATCGGCTCACCTGATGGCCTCAACATTCTTCGCCACTCGGCAGCACACGTGCTTGCGCAGGCCGTTCAGAACATCAACCCAGAGGCCAAGCTCGGCATCGGCCCGCCGGTAACCGACGGTTTCTACTACGACTTCGACGTAGACCAACCATTCACCCCTGAAGACCTGCGCGCGCTCGAGAAGCAGATGCAGAAGATCATTCAGTCGGGTCAGCGTTTCGTTCGTCGTGTCACTAACGACTCGGATGCTCGCGCCGAACTCTCGGCAGAGCCATACAAGCTCGAACTCATCGGCCTCAAGGGCTCAGACGTGGGCGAGGGCGCAGCCGAGGTTGGCGCAGGCGAGCTCACTATTTACGACAACATCGACCCGGCCTCAGACAACACCATTTGGAAAGATCTTTGCCGCGGACCGCACCTTCCAAACACTCGAATGATTGGCCAGGCATTCGCGTTAACTCGCGTGGCAGCCGCATACTGGCGAGGCAACGAGAAGAACAAGCAGCTTCAGCGAATCTATGGAACAGCATGGCCAACCAAGGATGAGCTCAAGGCTCACCAGGAGCGCCTCGAAGAAGCCGCAAAACGCGACCACCGTCGACTAGGTGCAGAGCTCGACCTGTTCTCGTTCCCTGAGGAAATCGGTTCGGGTCTTGCGGTATTCCACCCGAAGGGTGGCACCATGCGTCGCGTCATGGAGGACTACTCGCGCAAGCGCCACGAGGAGTCGGGCTACGAGTTCGTCTATTCGCCGCACATCACCAAGTCGAACCTGTTCGAGGCCTCGGGCCACCTGCAGTGGTACGCAGATGGCATGTTCCCGCCGATGCGCCTAGACGAAGAAATTGATGAGCAGGGCATCGTTCGCAAACAGGGCCAGGACTACTACCTGAAGCCGATGAACTGCCCGTTCCACATTCTGATCTTCAAGTCGCAGAGCCGCAGCTATCGCGACCTTCCACTTCGTCTGTTCGAGTTTGGTTCTGTCTATCGCTATGAGAAGAGCGGCACTCTGCACGGCCTGACCCGCGTGCGCGGAATGACTCAAGACGATGCGCACCTCTTTGTTACTCCAGAGACCATGGAGTCAGAGCTCACCAACGTGCTCAACTTCGTTCTCGGTTTGCTTCGCGACTATGGCTTGGATGACTTCTATCTAGAGCTATCTACCAAGGAAGACGGCAACCCAAAGTTCGTCGGCGACGATTCGATTTGGCAGACGGCAACCGCAACGCTTGAGAAGGTTGCCCTGCAGTCTGGGCTCGAGCTCGTTCCTGATCCGGGCGGCGCTGCCTTCTATGGCCCGAAGATTTCGGTGCAGGCACGCGACGCAATCGGTCGCACCTGGCAGATGTCGACCATTCAGCTCGACTTCAATCTGCCTCAGCGTTTCGATCTCGAATACACCGCACCTGACGGCACCCGTCAGCGCCCGATTATGATTCACCGTGCACTGTTCGGTTCTGTCGAGCGCTTCTTCGGAGTTCTCACCGAGCACTACGCCGGCCACTTCCCTCCATGGCTTGCACCGGTGCAGGTTGTCGGAATTCCTGTTGCTGACGAATTCGGGGGATACCTCGATGAGATCGCCAGCAAGCTCCGCGCCAAGGGTGTTCGCATCACCGTTGATCACTCGGATGACCGCATGCAGAAGAAGATTCTGAACCACACCAAGGCGAAGGTTCCATTCATGCTCATTGCCGGTGGCCAAGACCGTGACTCGAACGCAGTGTCGTTCCGATTCCGCGACGGCACCCAGGAGAACGGCATTCCGGTTGATCAGGCAGTTGCGCGCATCCTAGAAGCGATCGAAACCAAGGCTCAGGTCTAATGCTCGAGAACGCGGCGGATCTGCCAGGCGTGCCGAATGCCTTTCAGCACCTCTGGACTCCGCATCGTTTGGTCTACATCCAGAATGGGCAGCAGCCTGCAGAGCACGAATGCCCGTTTTGCATCGGCCCGACCAAGGATGACGCGACCTCGCTAATCGTGCACCGCGGCGAAACCGGTTTCGTTTTGCTGAACCTGTTCCCTTATAACTCGGGTCACCTGTTGGTTTGCCCTTATCGCCACGTTGCGACCTATGACCAGGCAACCAAGGCCGAGGTCGACGAAATCGCCGAGCTCACCCAGCAGGCGATGCGAGTGCTTTCGGGCACAAGTAATTGCCACGGCTTCAACATCGGCATGAATCAGGGCGAAGTTGCCGGCGCTGGCATTGCAGGCCACCTGCACCAGCACATCGTTCCTCGCTGGCGCCACGACTCGAACTTCTTCCCGATCATCGCCGAGACCAAAGCGCTGCCGCGTCTGCTCGGAGAGGTGCGCGAAGAAATCGCCTCTAACTGGCAGAAATTCGCCTGATAAACTCGCCGGTATGAGCGAGAGCAAACCAACCACCGGATCGTCCCTAGTCAAGCGCGGCCTTGCCGAAATGCTGAAGGGCGGCGTCATCATGGACGTCGTAACTGTTGAGCAAGCCAAGATCGCAGAAGACGCCGGCGCTGTAGCCGTCATGGCGCTCGAGCGTGTGCCAGCAGACATCCGAGCACAGGGGGGCGTCTCGCGTATGAGCGACCCAGACATGATCGATGGCATCATCAACGCCGTTTCGATTCCAGTGATGGCAAAAGCTCGCATCGGCCACTTCGTAGAAGCTCAAATTCTTCAGTCGCTCGGTGTCGACTACATCGACGAGTCAGAGGTTTTGTCGCCAGCTGACTATGTGAACCACATCGACAAGTGGAACTTCACCGTTCCTTTCGTCTGTGGCGCAACCAACCTAGGTGAAGCCCTCCGTCGCATCACTGAAGGTGCTGCCATGATTCGCTCGAAGGGCGAGGCCGGCACCGGTGACGTTTCAGAGGCAACCAAGCACATTCGCACGATCTCAAGCGAACTGCGTGCACTTGCCGCAAAGACCGAGGACGAGCTCTTCGTCGCCGCAAAGGAACTTCAAGCTCCGTACGAATTGGTTCGTGAAGTTGCCAAGACCGGAAAGCTTCCTGTCGTTATGTTTGTCGCCGGTGGAGTTGCGACTCCTGCGGATGCAGCAATGATGATGCAGCTTGGCGCAGATGGCGTGTTCGTCGGTTCGGGAATCTTCAAGTCGGGCGACCCAGTCGCTCGCGCGAAGGCAATCGTCAAGGCAACCACTTTCTACAACGATGCAGATGTTTTGGCTCAGGTCTCACGCGGACTCGGCGAGGCAATGGTCGGCATCAACGTAAGCGACCTGCCAGCGCCACACCGTTTGGCTGAGCGCGGCTGGTAATTGAGCACCAAGCGCATCGGCGTTCTCGCACTCCAGGGTGATGTGCGCGAACACGTTGCAGTGCTGAAGACACTCGACTGCGATGTCGTCGAGGTCAAGACACTCACCGCACTTTCCTCGATCGATGGTTTGGTCATCCCAGGTGGCGAATCAACGACCATCTATAAGTTGAGCGAAATCTTCGGTCTCTATCAACCAATCAAGGATGCAATCGCAGGCGGACTTCCTGTGTTTGGCACTTGCGCCGGACTGATCATGCTGAGCAACGAGATTCACAATTCGGCCAGTGGGCAAAAGCCATTCGGGGGCATCGATGCCGTCGTTGAGCGCAACGCCTTTGGAAACCAGAATGACTCCTTCGAGATCGACCTGACAGTGAAGGGCATCGACAACCCGGTTCACGCGGCTTTCATCAGGGCACCAATCATCGCCAGCGTTGGCCCAGCTGCCGAGGTAATCGCCACGCTGCCAGATGGGCGAATCGTCGGAGTTCGCCAGGGCAATGCAATGGGCATCTCTTTCCACCCAGAGGTTGTAGGCGAGAGCGCCGTGCACAAGCTGTTCCTGCAGTCAGTGGCTTAGCAAACTAAACTTTCCAAAGACCAAAACCGACCTCGGGAGCATCATGTCCGGCCACTCCAAATGGGCGACTACCAAACACAAGAAGGCAGCAATCGACGCCAAGCGCGCGAAGCTGTTCGCCAAGCTCATCAAAAACATCGAAGTTGCTGCACGCCTCGGCGGCACCGACCTCGACGGGAACCCTGCTCTCTACGACGCAGTGCAAAAGGGCCGCAAGTCATCTCTTCCAAACGACAACATCGATCGCGCAATCAAGCGTGGTGCCGGTGTGGGTGGCGAGGCCATCGAATACCTGACCATCATGTATGAGGGTTATGGCCCAAACGGTGTCGCTGTGCTCGTCGAGTGTCTTACCGACAACAAGAACCGCG
>CAITNA010000008.1 GCA_903893675.1 uncultured Micrococcales bacterium | reverse complement strand
TTCAAGCTGCATGCCGAAGGCAAGACCACCTGGCAGCAAACCGCCCTCAATTCGATTTCGGCAAGTGAGCGCATCCGTGAAATTAGCGGCAGCGTGGCAACGACCTACCCAGACACCGCGAACGGCCGCCGCTTCTCGACCCTCGCCGCGATGATGAAAAACGGCGTGAACATCAAGACCGCAAACATCGAGTTCGCCGGCAACTTCGACGTGCACTCGGCCGCCGGCATCATCGACGGCCAGACCGCGGGCGACCTCAAAGACCTGAGCGCCTGCGTGCAAGCGTTCAAGGATGACATCGGCAGCCTTTGGGGAAACGTGACGATCGTGACCATCACCGAGTTCGGTCGCAGGCTGCAGGAAAACGCATCCCAGGGTTTCGACCACGGCTGGGGCAGCGCCATGTTCGTCATGGGCGGCGGGGTAAAGGGCGGGCGAGTGGTCACCAGTTGGCCTGGCCTCAGCGACCTGCGAGATGGCGATCTGAAGGTGACTCTCGACTATCGCCACGTGCTTGCCGAGGTCATGAAGTATCGCGGCGGCATTGCTGCCGACAAGATCTCGGGCATCTTGCCTGGCTTCACGCCGAAGGACATCGGCATCGTCAAGCAGCTCGCATAATCCTTCAACCGGCGGTTCAAACTTCTCGACACAACCGTTATCGGTGTGAAAGTGAATTCTTTGTTTCCGTGTATTTCGGTGTCGGCATCTGGGTTTAGGCTGTGAGCAACGGGGCAGTAATTCCCACTGCCTCTATTCAAGGAGGAAAGAATGAAGCTGACAAAGAGCTTCGCATTCAAGTCGGCAGCACTCGTTGCTGTAGCAGCGCTTTCGCTGACTGGATGCTCTGCATCAACGTCTTCAAGCTACAAGGCCTGCATGGTTTCAGACGCAGGTGGCTTCAAGGACGCATCGTTCAACGAAGAGGCATACAACGGTCTCCAGAACGCTAAGAAGAACCTCGGCATCCAGGTCGCAACCGTTCAGTCACCAGAGACCGCAACCCAGACTGACTATGTCACTGGCGTTCAGTCGATGATCGACGCAAAGTGCAACCTGATCATTGGTGTCGGCTTCAACCTTGCAACTGCAGTTCGCGACGCAGCGAAGGCAAACCCAAAGGTTGACTTCGCACTCATCGACTCGGCTCTGTCGAACGATGACTACTCGCCACTGAGCCTCGACAACGTAAAGCCAATCCAGTACGACACCGCACAGGCTGCGTTCCTCGCTGGTTACTTGGCTGCATCGAAGACCGCAACCGGCAAGATCGCGACCTACGGTGGCATGCTGCTTCCTTCGGTCACCATCTTCATGGACGGCCTCAAGCAGGGTGTTGCTGAATACAACAAGGAGAACGGCAAGAACGTTGTTGTCCTTGGTGCACAGGGCACCGACACCTCGAAGTGGGCAGCAACTGGCGACTTCAACGACCAGTCGAAGGGTAAGACTCTAACCGAGCAGTTCTTCGCACAGGGCGCTGACATCGTTCTTCCAGTAGCTGGTCCAGTAGGTATCGGCACCGGCCAGGCAACCCTCGACAAGGCAGGCACCGAAGTTATCGGTGTTGACAGCGACTGGTACAACCTGCCAGCTCACGCTGCATACAAGGCAAACATCTTGACCTCGATTGAGAAGAAGATGGCTGCTGCAGTTGAGGCTGTTATCAAGGATGGCGTGGACGGCAAGTTCATGGGCGGCGACGCAAACCAGTACGTTGGCACCCTTGCTAACGGTGGCGTTCAGATCGCTGACCAGCACGACGTGGTCTACCCAGAGGGCATTGCTGCAAAGCTTGACGAACTGAAGGCACAGATCATCGCTGGCACCATCAAGGTCACCTCGATCTACAACAAGTAATACCTAGCGCCCAGGCGCGATAAGGAGGCCCCGGCGAAAGTCGGGGCCTTCCTTATTGGGTTAGATTTGACCCAGCACCACTAGAAAGCAGTCAGAGCAATGAGGCTTGAACTCAAAGGAATCACCAAGCGATTCGGTTCGCTGGTGGCCAACGACTCGGTCAACCTAGTTGCCGAGCCAGGGCAGATTCACTGCCTTCTCGGCGAAAACGGCGCCGGCAAATCCACTCTCATGAACGTCTTGTATGGCCTCTACCAGGCCGACGGCGGCGACATTCTTATCGACGGCAAAGTCGTCAAATTTTCAGGCCCGGGCGATGCAATGGCGGCGGGCATCGGCATGGTGCACCAGCACTTCATGCTCATCCCAGTTTTCACTGTTGCCGAGAATGTGATTCTCGGTCACGAGCCAACCAAGGCGCTCGGTTTTCTAAACATGGATGAAGCTCGCAAGCGGGTTCGCGAAATCAGCGACCGCTTCGGTTTCGATGTTGACCCAGACGCAATCGTCGGCGATCTTCCTGTTGGCGTTCAGCAGCGCGTCGAGATCATCAAAGCGCTAATCGGCGATGCACAGGTTTTGGTTTTCGATGAGCCAACTGCGGTGTTGACTCCTCAGGAGACCGACGAGCTGATGGCAATCATGAAGCAGCTTCGCGATGCTGGCAAGGCGATTGTCTTCATCACTCACAAGCTTCGCGAGGTCAAAGAGGTTGCCGACAAAATCACCGTGATTCGTCTCGGCAAGGTCGTTGGCGAAGCAAGCCCGACGTCGACCCCGGCCGAGCTAGCTTCGATGATGGTTGGCCGCGCAGTCGATCTCGATGTCAACAAGACGCCGGCAAAACCGGCAGACGTAAAGTTCGCCGTAAAGAACCTCACGGTGTTCAACCATGCCGGCCAGAAGGTTGTCGACGACGTCAGCTTCGACATTCATGCCGGTGAGATTTTGGTTTTCGCCGGTGTTCAGGGCAACGGCCAGACCGAGCTCACCGAAGCCATCCTTGGTTTGCACACTCGTGTGCACGGCTCGATTGTTCTCGACGGTCACGAGCTCATCGGCCAGTCGGTCAAGCACCGCCTCGACTGGGGTCTGGGCTTCGTGCCTGAAGACCGCACCTTGGATGGCCTTGTAGCCGACTTCTCTATTGCCGAGAACCTAATGCTCGACCGCAGCGACCGCAAGCCGTTCGCCAAGGGTCTGCTGCTGCAGCTCAAGTATTTGGCCGAGTTCGCGGCCGAGAAGGTCAAGCAGTTCGACATTCGAACTCAGGGCATCAACCAGCGCGCCGGCTCGCTCTCGGGTGGAAACCAGCAGAAGGTAGTGCTTGCCCGTGAGCTTTCCCGTGAGCTGCGCATCCTGGTGGCTTCGCAGCCAACCCGCGGACTCGACGTGGGTTCGATCGAATTCGTGCACGAGCAGATCGTCGGCACCCGCGACAAGGGCCTGCCTGTGATGATCGTGGCAACTGAGCTCGACGAGGCAACCCAGCTCGGCGATCGCATCGCGGTTATGTATCGCGGCAAGATTGTCGGCATCGTTCCGGCAGACACCGAGCGCGCCAAGCTCGGCCAGATGATGGCAGGAGTGGTGGCATGAGCACCGAAAAGACTTCACGACTAAAGGTCGACTGGCAATCGGTCATTCGCGGCAACGCGCTGATTCCGGTTCTCGCAATCGTTACCTCGCTGATCGTCGGCGGCATCCTGGTTGCAATTTCAAACATTGATGTTCAGACTGCCGCGGGCAATATCTTCAGCGACCCTGGCACCTTCTTCTCGACTCTCGGTCAGGTTGTCGGCGGTGCTTACGACGCGCTGTTCCGTGGCTCGATCTTCAACTACCAGGCAACCGACCTTGTGCTGATGTTGAAGCCACTGACCTCGACCCTCGCATTTGCGACACCAATTACTTTGACCGGTCTTGCGCTTGCGATTTCTTTCCGCTCGGGTCTGTTCAACATCGGTGGCACCGGCCAGATCATCTTCGGTGCGATGTTCGCCGGCTGGGTCGGCATCTATGTGCACCTGCCATTCTGGATCCACCTGCCGCTTGCGATTGTGGTCGGCGTCATCGGTGGCGCATTCTTCGGTGCCCTCGTTGGTCTGCTGAAGGCGACCACCGGTGCAAACGAAGTCATCGTCACGATCATGTTCAACTACATCGCGGGCTTGCTGTTGCAATACCTGCTGAAGACGCCGCTGCTTCAGGCCCCAAACACCTCGAACCCAATTTCGCCTGCCGTGCAAGACACGGCGAAATACCCGTTGCTGCTTGGTGATACCAACCGCCTGCACTGGGGCTTCTTCGTGATGCTCGCGGCCGTGGTCTTCACCTGGTGGCTGATGAACCGCTCATCAATCGGCTTCAAGTTCCGCGCGATTGGCCACAACCCACGCGCCGCTCGAGTCGCTGGAATCAACCTCGGCCTGACCTACGTGGCCGTGATGGCCGTTTCAGGTGCGTTGGCCGGTCTTGCCGGAACCACGCAGATTCTAGGAACCGAGCAGCACCTGACCATCGGCGTCTCGGCCAGCTTCGGCATCGACGCCATCACGGTGGCCCTGCTCGGTCGCTCGAACCCTTGGGGTGTTCTGGCAGCCGGCATCCTGTTCGGTGGTCTTCGCGCCGGGGCCGTGACCATGCAGGCCGAACAGGCCGTGCCGGTCGACATCGTGACCGTTGTTCAATCGATGATCGTTCTGTTTATCGCGGCCCCGCCGCTGGTTCGAGCGATCTATCGCATCCGAAAGGGGGCCGACGTTGAAGCTTTCTAAGCGCCCATTCGTAACCGTCGCAGTAGTTGCTCTTCTGACCCTGCTGCTCGCGGCTATCGCGCCTAATGACATCACCACCGTCAACGTGTCAAGCGACACCGACTTCTTCCACATCGCGAACTTCCCGGTTTCGGTGAGCATCGTTGCCTGGGTCTGTGCGGTTCTCAACCTCATCCTTGCTGCAGGCGCAGGCGTGATTCTGTTTGTCGCAAAGCGCAAGGTGCCGGGTGCAATCACCGGCGTCGCGTTCTTCGCAATGGCTCTGTCTGCAATGGTCTACCTCTATCACGGCAACGACATGACCATCACGTCGCTTCTGCAGGGTTCGCTCGCACTATCGGTTCCACTGATTTTCGGTTCGATGGCCGGTGTGCTCAGCGAGCGAGTCGGTGTGGTCAACATCGCAATCGAAGGCCAGCTGCTCTTTGGTGCTTTCGCGTCAGCGATGATCGCATCCATGACCCACAGTCTCTGGGCAGGTCTGATCGGTTCGCTTGTCGGCGGTGCACTTATCGCCTGGATTCTCGCGGTGTTCTCGATCAAATACCGCGTCGACCAGATCATCGTCGGTGTGGTCGTGAACATGCTCGTGGTTGGTCTCACCAACTTCTTGTTCGGAACCCTGATGGGCGACAACCCAGTGCTGTTCAACCAGCCTCCGCGCTTCGACAAGTTCTCGTTGCCGCTGCTCGGTCAGATTCCGGTGATCGGCCCAGTGCTGTTCAACCAGACTCCAATCGTCTACCTCATGTATGTGGCGCTGGCTGTCGTGTTCGTGGCCCTGTTCAAGACCCGTTGGGGCTTGCGCGTTCGTGCCGTCGGTGAATACCCGAAGGCCGCCGACACCGTGGGCATCAACGTCTATCGCACCCGCTATGTCTCAGTGGTTCTAGGAGGCGGTCTGGCCGGTCTTGGAGGCGCGTTCTTCACCCTGGGTCAGGTCGGTTCGTTCGGCCAGGGAATCACGCACGGAGCCGGTTACATCGCTCTTGCAGCCCTGATCTTCGGCCGCTGGAACCCGCTTCTGGCCGCCTGCGCAGCGCTGCTGTTCGGCTTCGCTCAGAACCTGCAATACGGCCTGGCCATCATCGGTTCGCCGCTGCCAAGCGAGTTCTTGCTGATGCTGCCATACGTGCTCACCGTGGTCGCGGTCGCTGGTCTGGTCGGCAAGGTCACCGGCCCTGCAGCCACAGGCAAGCCATACGTCAAGGAGTAATCGGTGTCGATTAACTGGGATGAACTTCGCACTGCCGCGCGCGCTGCGATGAAGACCGCATATGCGCCTTATTCGAAGTTTCCGGTTGGGGCAGCAGCTCTCACCGAAG
>CAITNA010000007.1 GCA_903893675.1 uncultured Micrococcales bacterium | reverse complement strand
GTGAAAATTTCTGAGCCACAGTTCGAAGGTCAGACCAAGACCAAGCTCGGCAACACCGAGGCAAAGGCGTTCGTTCAGAAGGTTGTGAACGAACAATTTGGTGCATGGCTTGAGCGCAACCCCGCGATCGCAAAAGATATTGTTCGCAAGGCCATTCAGGCAGCAACCGCTCGCCAGGCGGCACGCAAGGCCCGCGAGGCCACGCGCCGCAAGGGATTGCTCGAATCACAGGGCATGCCAGGAAAGCTGCGCGACTGCTCGAGCCGCGACCCGAAGAAGAGCGAAATCTATTTGGTCGAGGGTGACTCGGCAGGTGGCTCAGCAATGCGTGGCCGCGACCCAGAGACTCAGGCGATCCTGCCGCTTCGCGGAAAAGTTCTGAACGTCGAAAAGGCACGACTCGATCGCGCACTGCAGAACGCAGAAGTTCAGGCGCTCATCACCCCGTTCGGAACCGGCATCGGTGAAGAGTTCGACATCGCAAAGATTCGCTATCACAAGATCGTTTTGATGGCCGATGCTGATGTTGATGGTCAGCACATCCGCACGCTTCTTTTGACTTTGCTGTTCCGCTACATGCCGAAGTTGATCGAACACGGTTTCGTTTATCTCGCGCAGCCACCGCTGTATCGCATCAAGTGGTCGAATGCAGAACACGAATATGTTTACAGCGATGAAGAGCGCGACCGTCGACTTGTCGAAGGTCAGGCAGCCGGTCGAAAGATTCCGAAAGAGAATTCGATTCAGCGCTACAAGGGTCTCGGTGAAATGGATTACGACGAACTTTGGGACACCACCATGGACCCAGCTCGACGCACTTTGCTTCAGGTGACTCTCGACGACGCAGCTCGCGCCGACGCAACCTTCAGCACGCTCA
Organism: uncultured Micrococcales bacterium; assembly: GCA_903893675.1. Lineage (GTDB taxonomy): Bacteria > Actinomycetota > Actinomycetes > Actinomycetales > Microbacteriaceae > Rhodoluna. The sequence continues at coordinate 1,186 of CAITNA010000007.1, read as the reverse complement.
TGGGCGACGACGTCGAAGCCCGACGCACGTTCATCCAGCAGAACGCAAAAGACGTTCGATTCCTCGACATCTAAACTTCGAAAAAATTAGGCGAACAAAATGGCAGACGAAGAAGTAACCCAGCCACACGACAACGTTGAGCAGGTCGACCTCCAGGTCGAAATGCAACGCAGCTACCTTGACTATGCGATGAGCGTCATCGTCGGTCGTGCGCTGCCAGACGTGCGCGATGGTTTGAAGCCAGTGCACCGTCGCGTGATCTATGCGATGTATGACGGCGGCTACCGACCAGACAAGCAGTTCAGCAAGTGCTCGCGTGTTGTCGGTGACGTCATGGGTCAGTTCCACCCGCACGGCGATGGCGCGATCTATGACACCCTCGTTCGCTTGGTTCAAGACTGGAACCTTCGCTACCCGCTGGTTTCGGGTCAGGGCAACTTCGGTTCGCCGGGCAACGACCCAGCCGCTGCGCCTCGATACACCGAGTGCCGCATGGCCCCGCTGGCCATGGAGATGGTGCGCGATATTGACGAGGACACCGTCGACTTCCAAGACAACTACGACGGCCGCACCCAAGAGCCGACTATTCTGCCTAGCCGCATCCCGAATTTGCTGATCAACGGCTCTATCGGCATCGCCGTGGGCATGGCCACCAACATTCCGCCGCACAACCTGCGCGAGGTCGCATCTGGCGCCCAGTGGTACCTCGAGAACCCTGAGGCAACCCCAGAAGAGCTGCTCGAGGCACTCATCGCCCGCATCAAGGCCCCTGACTTCCCTACCGGAGCCGAGATACTCGGCCGCACCGGCGTCGAGGCCGCATACCGAACCGGCCGCGGCTCGATCACCATGCAGGCCGTTGTGAACGTTGAAGAAATTCACGGCCGCACCTGCCTGGTTGTCACTGAGCTGCCATACCAGGTGAACCCAGACAACCTCGCCGAGAAGATTGCCGAGCAGGTCAAGCTTGGCAAACTCACCGGCATCGCAGACATTCGCGACGAAACTTCGGGCCGCACCGGTCAGCGCCTCGTCATCGTTCTTAAGAAAGATGCAGTCGCAAAGGTGGTGCTCGCGAACCTCTACAAGCACACTCAGCTGCGCGAAAACTTCAGCGCGAACATGCTCGCGTTGGTCGACGGGGTGCCACGCACGCTTTCACTTGATGGATTCATCCGTGAATGGG
>CAITNA010000006.1 GCA_903893675.1 uncultured Micrococcales bacterium | reverse complement strand
TGCAGACGGCGACGCCGACCGCGTGGTGCTCGACATGCTGGCCCCATGGGAGTGCGTTGAAGAGTCCGCTGCCGCGCTCATCCCAGGCGGTTTGATCGTCGGCTATGTGGCAACCGTCACCCAGCTCTCGCGCTTTACCGAGGCCCTTCGCAATTCGGGGCACTTTGCCGAGCCGGAGGCATTCGAGACCCTGTTCCGCGGCTGGCACCTGCAAGGCCTGGCCGTGCGCCCAGAACACCGCATGATCGGACACACCGGTTTCTTGGTTACTGCGCGCCGCCTAGCCCCAGACACCGTGGTGCCGAAGTTCAAGGGCAAGACCAAGCCAGAGTTCGCAGATGAAGACATCGCCGTGTGGAACCCAGATCACATGGGCGAGCGCAAAGTAAGCGATAAGAAGCTGCGCAAGACTGTTCGCAATGCGCAGAAAACTGCCGAGGCACGACTCGACCAAGAGCGCGAGTAGTGCGCCTAAGATAAACCGAACCCCCAACGAAAAGGTCGAATTGCGCAAGTCACTAGTAGCCGTTCTAGCAGTTCTGAGCCTTGCCCTGACCGGTTGCGCTGCGCCAGCCGACTACGCCAGCCTGAAGCCCGTCTGTGGCTCTGCAACCGACAGCTCGACAGTCGACAAGATTCAGACCGTTGGCAACTTCGGCACCAAGCCAACCGTAACCTTCCCGGCACCGCTTAGCTCAAAGACAATCGTTTCGCACGTAATCAGCGCTGGAACCGGCCCGAAGTTCGTTGGCAACCAGATCATCAAGTTCAACTATGTGGCGCTGAACGCCTCGACCGGCAAGGCTTTCTCGAGCACTAAATACGACGGCACCGACGCCGTCATACAGAGCTTTGGCCCATCACAGCAGATCAACTTCTGTAAGGCACTTGCTGGCGTGCCAGAGGGTTCGCGCGTTTCGATTCTCATCCCGGCCAAGATGGCTCACGGCAATCAGGGTGACTCCACCGCAGGCCTTGGCGCAAACGACGATGTCATCTTTGTGATGGATCTGATGAAGGTTTACTACCCACGTGCCATTGGTCAGATTCAGCCACAGGTAGACGGAGCGCCGACCATCATTCGCACGGTGTCTGGTCAGCCAAGCGTTCAGATTCCAGGGCGCCCTGCACCAACCAAACTTGAACTCTTCAACACCATCACCTCGAGCAACCCGCAAACTGTTTCGCTTGGCGACACCGTAACCCTGCAGTACTCGGGCTTCCTGTGGAAGGGTGGCACTCAGTTCGACTCGTCTTGGGCTAACGCACCCGTTCAGTGGAAACTCACCGAAACCGGATTCATCAAGGGCTTTGTAAAGGCACTCACCGAATCGCGAAACGGCAAGGCCCCCCACGTCGGCGATGAGATCATGGCGATCATTCCGCCTGGCGACGGATACGGCGCCACCGCACAGGGCGCCATTCCAGCGAACTCAACCCTGGTTTTCGTAATCGACATTCTTGGAACCGAATCGACGAAGTAGGAAAAATGACCGGGGGAGAAGAGCGCAAGCCCAAAGACGTTGCAGAGCGTCTGCTGGCAATCATGCTTTCAATCGCTGCATCACGTCGCGGCGTAACCAAACGAGATCTGTTCAAAACGATTCCCGAGTATGCGAGCGTCGCGAACACCAAGACCGCTCAAGAGGCGCTTGAGAAACGCTTCGAACGCGACATCGATGACCTTCGACTGCTTGGCGTGAACATCGAAGTGCAAGACGACGGAGACAACCAGACCTCGCGCTACGTCATGCTCAACGGAACCTTCAGCTGGCCTAAGGGCTTTCACCTCAGCGCTAAGCAGATCTCGCTTCTGACTCTCGCTGGCTCGGTCTGGCAGCAGGCCGCATACTCAAGCAGCGCCGCACAGGCGCTCGATCGTGCCCGTGCTTTTGGTGACCTGCCAGAAGACTCAGGTTTGATCGGTTGGTCTCCACGACTGCAAACCGCCGGCGAGGCTTTCTATCCGGTGAGCAAGGCGATCGAGAAGCATCGCGTCATCGAGTTCAACTACCGCAAGCCAGGCAGCAGCGAGCTAACCCTGCGCAGGCTGCACCCTTGGAAGCTGAGCCACGTGGCTGGCCAGTGGATGGTCACGGGTTTCGACGACAACGCCACCGGCGAGCACCAGATTCGCAACTTCTTACTGAAGAGAGTCGTCGGTGCCGTGAAGACCACTGACGAGGCTGCCCGTGTAGCGACCGAGGCCGAATCGGCCGCCGCAACTCTGGCTCTCGACGCACACACCGCGGGGCAAATTGCCGAGCTCACGATTCGACGCTATTCACCGGCATACAACCACTTCGCCATCACCGACGCTGGCGAGAGCGAATGGGTAACCCACAAGTTCTCATTCATGGATGCCTGGCTGCTTGCGGACGAATTGCGCGAATTTGATGCCGACATCAAGGTTGTCGGCCCGGCTCTACTTGCCCAGGCATACCGTGAGGGCTTCGAGAGGATTGCTGCCGACCATGCCTAGAAAACTTGCAACCGGTCCAGACCGCCTCAATTTCACTCTCGCACTCATCGCATTTCTAAATGAGGCGAATGAGAAGAACCACGTTGTCACCGCAGGCCAAATTGCTTCCCACTTCGATGTTGAACTCAAAGATTTGAACCGCGCACTGAAGTCGCTTCAGTGGGCAGAGGTTAAGGATTCCAGCGGCTTCGAAGAGTATCCATACGAAGTTGATTTTGAACTCGACGAAGATGATCTAGAAATTCCACTCGAGGCTGACGCAGTAATCGGTTTCCGCGTCTCTGCAGACGCCAAGGTCAATTCCGTTCCACAGTTCTCTGCTGAGCAGGCGACCGCGCTGGTCGCAGGCTTGCAATACCTGCGCTCGCTTCCAGACTCGAGCGCAACGGCCGACATTGACGAGCTAATCAAGCTTCTGACTTCGCAGGGCAACGGTCAGGCAATCAACAACATCGAATACCGCCCAGGCACAATCAGTTCGGCTATTGAAGTTATTCAGAAGGCCATCCAATCGAAAAAGCGCATTCGCTGCAGCTACCAGAACCAGAAGGGCGAAAAGTCGGTCCGCGAAATGGATCCACTTCGCATCGACCCACGTGCCTCTAGTTGGCAGCTGCGCGCCTGGTGCCACAGCAACAACGAACCGCGCAACTTCCGCATCGACTCGATGAGCAACGTCGAACTACTCGAGACCGACTGGTTGCCGGAATCGTCAAAGGTTGAACTCGATGAGGATGCCGAGTATCGCGCCAAAGAGACCGACGTCGAGGTGCTAATTGAAGCCGACCCTGAAGGCGTTGCGATCATCGCCGACTTCGGTGGCAAGGTGAAGAAAATCGACAAGAAGACCGGTGTTGCAACAGCCGTTCTGCAGATTGGCTTCCTGCCTTACTTTGGCCGCGCCGTAGCTCGCTTCGGTGGGGCAGTGCGGGTCATCTCGCCGGCTCAGGCTCGCGAGGTAGTTCGCGACTACGCTCTGAAGGCCCTCGGCCAAGCAGGCGACAGCAAGGATGCCGAGTGACCTGGTTGGTCATCCTGGTCTGGGTAGCAGCCGTTGGCTTCTCAGGCTTCTGGCTTGCCAGGGTGGGACTGTCACTCACAAAGAAGTCTCAGCGCCTGATCAAGGCAGCAGAGCCGCTTGCTGCCAATGTCGCCGAGCTAGCCAGGGTCGCCCAGGCCGTCACCAGCTATGAGGCCAAGCCAGACAATCTTCAAGATTCACCGGTTGAGCACCTGAAAGCCGTTCGCGAGCAGCGCAAGGCCCGAGAGCGACGTGCCCTAGACCGACAACGTAGGCTTATAGACAGATTGAAGCCCTAAATCTAGGAGAACCAAATGAGAGCAATTTTCGAGAACCCACTTTTCCTCATCGTGATCGTTCTGCTCATCCTGGTCTGGGGTGGCTCAAAGCTTCCTAACGCCTCAAAGAACCTCGCTCAGTCGCTGAAGGTCTTCCGCAAAGAGATGAAGAGCGACGACAAGGGCACCGAGAAGGACGAGAAGAAGGCAGACGACAAGTCGAACGACTAGTCGTTTTTCTTCTGAACTAATGTCTAGAAGAAAGAATCCAGAAGGCCGCATGAGCCTTCGGGGTCATCTCGGTGAACTGCGCAAGCGCCTGCTCTGGTCGGCATTCTTCTTTCTCATCGCATCTGTAGCCGGCTGGTTCCTGTTTGACCCGGTTTTCGAAACCCTTCAGCACCCAGTTGTCGAGCTCGCCAAAGAAAAGGGCATCAACGCCACCATCAACTTCAACTCGGTGGTTTCGGCTTTCGACCTGCGCATGCAGCTATCGATGTTCATCGGCCTGATCATCTCGAGCCCGTTCTGGCTCTATAACCTTTGGGCCTTCATCACACCTGGCCTGAAAAAGAACGAGCGACGCTACAGCCTCGGCTTTCTGTTCGCAGCGGTTCCACTTTTCTTGACCGGTTGCTACGTTGCCTGGGCAATGCTGCCGGCATTCGTACGAGCTCTGCTGACCTTCACACCGGCCGGTTCGTCAAACATTATTGGAGCGAGCGACTACATCCTCTTTTCGATTCGCATTCTTGTGGTCTTCGGGCTCTCGTTCGTGCTGCCCGTGGTTCTCGTTCTGCTCAACTTCGTCGGAATCCTGACCGCGAAGGCAATTCGCAAGGGCTGGCGCATGGCGATTTTCTTGAGCGCACTGCTCTCGGCTATGGCAACTCCTACTGGCGACCCGATGTCGATGTTCTTGCTGATGGTGCCGATGATCGCGCTCTATTACCTTTCGGTGCTGGTTGCCTCACTACGTGATCGCTTCACGGCGAAGCGACAGGCTGCCGAAGAAGTCGCAGTCGCCGACATGGCGAACTAACCATGGATGAGCTCAGCCCCTCGGAACGCTACAAGCGCGCCAAGCAGAACCGCATTCCGAACGAAGTCGAAGACTTCGCGAATATGCTCAAGTTTCCGCTCGATGACTTTCAGCTTCAGGCCTGCAAGGCGCTAGCCGCGGGGCAGGGGGTTCTGGTCGCGGCGCCTACCGGAGCCGGCAAGACAGTGGTCGGCGAGTTCGCTATTCATCTTGCCCGAAGCAAAAACCAGAAGGTTTTCTACACCACGCCAATCAAGGCACTGAGCAACCAGAAATACCTCGAACTCTGCGATCGCTATGGCCCAAGCGAGGTTGGCCTGCTCACGGGTGACACGAACCAAAACGGTGATGCGCCGATTGTTGTGATGACCACAGAGGTGCTTCGCAACATGATTTATGCGGGCAGCAACTCTCTTATCACTCTCGGCTACGTCGTCATGGATGAGGTTCACTACCTGGCCGATAAGTTCCGCGGTGCGGTCTGGGAAGAAGTGATTCTGCACTTGCCGCGCGATGTGCGCATCGTGTCGCTCAGTGCCACAGTTTCAAACGCAGAAGAGTTCGGCGCTTGGCTCGACGAGGTGCGCGGCGAGACCGCAATTATCGTTTCTGAACACCGCCCGGTTCCGCTCAACCAGCACGTGCTTTTCAATGATGAACTTCTCGAATTGTTCGATCCATCCGGCAAGGCGGTAAACCCCGAGCTGGCTCAGCGCCACGCAAACAAACTGCGAAACCCGGTTGCAAGGCCCACTCGCGGTCGCCGTGGTTTCGATGGCCCGCCGCGCGCGCGAATGCAGCACCTCATCCCGCAATTGACCAAGCCAGAGGTGGTTGAGCTGCTCGAAGATGCAGATTTGCTTCCGGCGATCTTCTTCATCTTTTCGCGCGCCGGATGCGAGGCCGCAGTCCGCGCCTGCCTGCACCGCTCGATTCGACTTACCACCACCGAAGAGCGACAAGAGATTCGCCGCGTGGTCGAAGAGAAGACCTACAACATTGCAGACGAAGACCTCGCGACTCTGGGCTATGTCGAGTGGCTCTCTGCTCTCGAGCGGGGAGTGGCGGCTCACCATGCCGGCATGCTGCCTGCATTCAAAGAGGTCGTCGAAGAGCTCTTCCTGCGCAAACTGGTCAAAGCAGTGTTCGCGACCGAGACCCTGTCGCTAGGAATCAACATGCCGGCTCGCACCGTGGTGCTCGAGCGCCTCGACAAATACAACGGTGAATCGCGTGTGCAGATCACTCCGGGCGAGTACACCCAATACACGGGCCGTGCCGGTCGCCGTGGCATCGACACCGAGGGCCACTCTGTGATTCAGTGGTCGGCGCAACTTGACCCGGCATCGGTTGCTGGGCTGGCCTCTAGACGCACATACCCGCTAATCAGTTCGTTCAGGCCGACAAACAACATGGCGGTGAACCTCGTTGAAGCCTTCGGTCGAAACCGTGCTCGCGAGGTTCTCGAGATGTCGTTCTCGCAGTTTCAGGCAGACAGATCTGTGGTTGGCCTTGCCAAGGGCCTGCGCGAAAAGCAAGCTTCGCTCGATGGCTACCTAACCGCGATGAATTGCCACTTAGGTGACTTCGAAGAGTATGCAACCATGCGACGCGAAATCAGTGACCTCGAACGCGAGCTCAGCAACGGCAAAGTTCGCGCCGAACGCGGCAAAGACATTCGTTCAACCAAGGGCCG
>CAITNA010000005.1 GCA_903893675.1 uncultured Micrococcales bacterium | reverse complement strand
CCACCGAAAAGTTCGGCGTGGTCAAGCGTCTAAGTGTTAACGCTCGCGCCGCTGGCCCGCGCCTTGGCAAGAACGTGCAGTCGGTCATCCAAGCAGCAAAGGCCGGCGATTGGTCTGAGGTCAACGGCGTTGTTACCGCCGGTGGCGTGCAGCTCGAAGCAGGGGAATACGAGATGGATCTCGTTGCCAACCTCGCCGAGGGCATCGCGCACGACGAGCGCGTCGACTACATCGGCATTTTGCCGAGCGGTGGTTTTGTGATTCTCGACGGCAAAGTAACTCCTGCGCTTTCGGCCGAGGGTCTTGCTCGCGATGTGATTCGCGCGGTGCAGCAGGCTCGCAAGGATGCCGACCTCGACGTCAGTGACCGCATCAAGCTTTCGCTGACTGCGTCTGCTTCGGTGCTCGAGCAAATTGCAAACCACGAAGAGCTGATCAAGGGCGAGACTCTGACTCTTGAACTTTCATTGACCGAAGCAACTCTGACCGAAGGCGTCAGCGTCGGCGAAGATGAGCTCGTTGCAATCACGGTGGCCAAGCTTTGAGCGAAGAGAGCTACTGGGCAACTCGCGTCGACGAGGTAATGGCCGCGCTGATGACGCGCGTGCCAGAGAACAAACTGCGACCACGCCTCGAGCCAACTCGCCGCGCTGTCGAGATGCTCGGCAACCCGCAGCAGAGCTATCGCGTAATTCACGTCACCGGCACCAACGGCAAGACCAGCACCACCCGTTTCATTGAGCGCATCCTTCGCGAGTTCGGTCTTCGCACCGGTCGGTTCACCAGCCCGCACCTGGTTCGAGTCAATGAGCGAATGGCCATCGATGGCGAGCCGGTCAGCGACCAGGTTCTTGCCGAGGTCTGGGACGACGTCGCACCACTTCTCGAAATCGTCGACGCCGAACTCGAGGCAGCCGGCGACACCAAGCTCACCTTCTTCGAAGCCCTTGCTGCGCTTGGCTTCGCGGTGTTCGCAGACGCCCCGGTTGACGTTCTGGTTCTAGAGGTTGGCATGGGCGGCGAGTGGGATTCAACCAACGTTGCCGACGGCGACGTGGCGGTGTTCACCCCGATCTCAATCGATCACGCTGAGCGGCTTGGCAACACCATCCAAGAAATCGCAACCACCAAGGCTGGCATAATCAAGCCAGAGGCCCTCGTGGTCACGAGCGCTCAGACCCCTGAGGCGATGCGCGTGCTCGAGGAGAAGACCGCCGAGGTTGCCGACGACATTTTCAAGTACGGCGTTCACTTTGAAGTTTCGAACCTGCGCAACGAGCCAATCGGTCAGCGCTTCGATGTGAAGACACTCGCCGGCGAATACAGCGACGTCTTCATTCCACTGCACGGCGAATATCAGGCAGAGAATGCAGCTCTCGCCATCGCAGCGGTCGAAGCGTTTCTCGGTGGCGGCAACCAGCGCCTCATGGATGACGTGGTGCGCGTTGCGCTTGCAGACGCATCTTCGCCTGGCCGCCTTCAGGTAATTTCGCGCAAGCCGCTTGTGATTCTCGATGCCGCTCACAACCCCGGCGGCGCGGCCACCCTCGCACGCGCACTCGAGCGCGACTTCGCTTCACCGCGAACCACCGCCGTGCTCTCGATTCTTGCCGACAAGGATGCCCGTGGCGTTCTCGATGCGCTTGCCGGAGCCGTGCACGACTTTGTTATTACCCAATCGAGCTCGAACCGTGCGATGCCGGCCGTTGAACTTGCGGCACTCGCATCCGAGATGTTTGGAACTGAGCGAGTCACTCTGGTCGAAAACCCAGTCAGCGCATTCGAGACTGCAAAGGCGAACGCGCAGCCTGGGGCGGCGGTTGTGGTCTCGGGTTCAATTACTTTGGTCGGCGACATCCTCGCGGCAATTCAGCGCGAGCAGTTCGACGAAGACTATTCAGATGAAGAGGATGAAAATGGCGAGAACTAGAAACGCATCAGTTCGCAGAATGCTCGGCTCGGTCGTGATGGTCGTTGACTCCTTCGCGCTGTTCTGCGCAACGGTTGCCGGCGCCGGCCTAAGGGTTGCCGACCCAGCTCTGGTATGGGGTGTTGGCCTGACCTTCACCTTCTTGCTGCTTGCCACCCCGGGCATCCTTGGCAAAAAGGGTTCTTACTGGTTCGGCTCGGTGCTGCAGCTTGGAGTTTTGCTAACTGGCATCTGGCTGCCTGCAATGTGGTTCGTCGGCGCCAGGAACCAACCCGCCGCCGAGAACGCGATCGAATTCGGCAACACCGGTTGAGCGACTTGCCACCGCCGCGGTAGAAATTTCGGTGATTGGGCGAGCCGCGCTCGAACCCACGATCACATTTGGT
>CAITNA010000004.1 GCA_903893675.1 uncultured Micrococcales bacterium | reverse complement strand
GCGGCTTCTTCGATGACCTTGATTTCACCCGTGGATGTGTCTGGCAGAGTGAACGGAATCTGGATCGAACCGGTGGTGAGAATCTCGCCGGTCGAGTCGATGGTCGCGGTGTAGTTGGTCAGGTCTTGAACGTGGTCGATCACGATTGAGTTGGTGACCGGTTCGATGATCATGCCAGGCGAAGCGTCGAACTCAATGACTTCGTTTTCTTCGACGGTGGCAATCGGGGTGGTCTGAGCCAACTCAGGAAGCTGTTCGATTAGATCATCGTCGTATGGCAGGCGGGCCTCAACTGAAAGCGGAGCAACCGGCGCATCTTCGATGATCTCTTCGCCAGTCAGTCGCGCACGCTCGCGCAACTGGCGGCGAGTAAGCGGGCCATCGCTGCCGATGCCAAGGTCACTCAGGTCGACGTGCATGCCCTCTGGTGCCTCAAAGCTTGGGAAGTCAGTCGGGATCTCAATTGGCTCAGGCATGCGCACAGGAGTTGCCTCGACCGCAGGTGCCGGCGCAGGTGCCGGCGCAGGTGCCGGCGCAGCTGCTGGTGCTGGTGCGCTAGCCGAAGGCGCCGGCAGCGATTCGACCTTGATGGTCGGCTGCGGAGCCACTGGCTTCAAGTCAAAGAGTGCGTATGCAACTGCAGGTGCAACCTGAGGAGCTGGCGCTGCAGCAGACTCGGTCGGGGCAGCTGGAGCGTGAGTCGGCACAGGTGCAGCGACTGGAGCGAACGAAGTCGATGCAGGCTTTGCTGACGACTTGCTCTCCCACTCATCCGGGTCGAAGAAATCAGACATTCTCACCCGAATACAGCTTGTGCTTGTTGATGTATTGCACCACGCCGTCTGGCACGAGGTACCAAACAGGTTCGTGACGCTGTGATCGTTCACGGATGTCGGTTGACGAAATCGCCAGCGCCGGAATCTCGAGAATGTCGATTGCGCCCTTTGGTGCTGCCTCAGGCAAAGTGATGTCGTGACCTGGACGGGTTACGGCGACGAAGTGCGCCTTATCCCAGAGCTTGTCGACGTCTTTCCAAGAAAGAATCTGACTGATGGCGTCTGCGCCAGAGATGAAGTAGAGCTCGGCGTCTGGGTAGAGCGCCTGAATGTCGGCCAGAGTGTCGACGGTGTAGGTCGGGCCAGCGCGGTCGATGTCGACTCGAGAGACGTTGAAGCGTGGATTGCTCGCAGTTGCGATGACGGTCATCAGGTAGCGGTCTTCGGTCGGGGTGACGATCGGCTTCTGCCAAGGGCGGCCGGTCGGAACGAAGATGACCTCGTCGAGCTTAAATTTGGCTGCAACTTCGCTGGCGGCAACTAAGTGCCCATGGTGAATTGGGTCAAAAGTGCCACCCATCACGCCTAGACGAACTTTGGCCATGGCAAACCTAAAAGCCAAAGAGGCTTAGTGGTGACCCTGACTGTCTGATGACTTGTGGTCGTGGCGGTTAGCTACGTTGCGGTAGCTCCAGGTCACGAGAGCAAGAACTGTGAAAACGGTAAGTGCGATTGCGCCGAACAACGGTGCTGGGAAAGGAAGGACGATGCCTTCGCCTTCTGCCAAGATACTGATCATTTCACTCCTAAGTGCTTTGTAAAGCCTACCGCAGGGGCACTGGCTAGGCCCTGGTTTGGCCGGCTCCGCGAACCAGCCACTTGGTGCTGGTCAGCTCCTGAATGCCCATTGGGCCGCGGGCGTGCAGCTTCTGGGTCGAAATGCCCACCTCTGCCCCAAACCCGAACTCGCCGCCGTCGGTAAAGCGGGTCGAGGCGTTGACCATCACGGTCGAGGCATCAACCTCGGCCAGAAAGCGCTCGGCGTTCTCGACGTTTTCGGTGATGATCGACTCGGTGTGCTTGGTGCCGTACTTGCCAATGTGGGCAAGCGCCTCATCCAGGTTGGCAACCACCTTCACCGCCAGGTCAAGGTCGTGATATTCGGTTTTCCAGTCTTGCTCGGTGGCTGGCACTGCGTCTGCAAACAGGCCCCGGGTGGCCTCGTCGGCGTGAATGGT
>CAITNA010000003.1 GCA_903893675.1 uncultured Micrococcales bacterium | reverse complement strand
GCCGTTGTCGTCATCGAAAAGTTTGCGCGCCCCGAAACCGATTACGGCGTTGGCCGCGTCGCGAATCGGCCAGATCAAGCGGCCCCTGAACTTGTCGTAGAAACCGCGATCACCCTTGGTGACCAGTGCGGCGGCGACAAGTTCGTCGTCGCTGAAGCCGGCTGACTTTAGGTGGTTGTAGAGCTCGCTCCATGCCTTCGGGGCAAAGCCAATGCCGAAGTGTTCTGCGGCAGCACGATCGAAGCCGCGCCCCTTGAGAAAGTCTCGACCAGCCTCAGACTCTGGCTTCGGAAGTTGCTGCTGATAAAACTCGGCGGCAGCCAGGTTGGCAGCCAGGATGCGATTGCGAAGACCGTGGTCGACAGGCGTGCCGCCACCTTCTTCATAGGTCAGCTGGAAAGAGATTCGCCCGGCGAGCTTCTCAATGGCCTCGGTAAAGGTCAGTTTCTCGAGCTGCTGCACGAACTTGATGGCGTCGCCGCCCTCGCCGCAGCCGAAGCACTTATAGAAACCGTCGCTAGGGCGAACCGTAAAAGATGGCGATTTCTCGTCGTGGAACGGGCAAAGGCCCTTGAGCGAGCCGACTCCGGCAGGCTTGAGCTGGACGTATTCGCCGACAAGATCGGCAATATTGGTGCGCGCCTTAACCTCTTCGATGTCGCGCGCGCGGATTTTGCCAGCCATGCCACTAATCCTAGGTTGTGCCCGAGACAGGCTCTGGCTGGTTCGCTAACCGCAAAGCAGGGCGTGCCAGGCAAGCGCCGACTGGTCGGTCAGCGAGGCAACCTGGTCGACAATCACCCTGCGCTGCTGCCGCTCACCACTGGCCTGCTGCCAGGCATCGGTGCAGTACGGGTCGAGGTTTTCACCGTTCTTGGCAAGCAAAGCGTCGGCTAGCTCGGTGAGCTGCTCGCGCTGGCGCTCGTAATAGCCGCGACGAGACTCGTGATTCATCAGGAACACGGCCACGATGCCCTTGAGAACGGCAATCTCTGCGCCGACTCGCTCTGGCACGACGAGCTCTGCCTGATAGCGAGTCAGCGAAGCACCGGTGTGGCTCTCGAGCGTGCGGCGAGTGGTGTCGAGCACAAAACTGCCGATCATCGCCGAGGTCAGGTTCTTCAAGGTGCCGAGCGCCTTGCTCGAGCCGTCGTAGCTGCGCAGCCAAAACTCGTTCGCCTGCAGTGCCCCTAGCCCTTCGGCAAGCTCATGGATCTCGTATGCCCCACCGCTCCAACTTGCGATCTGCTGCAGCACTTCGTCGCGCTGGCCGAGCCCGACCAACTGCTCTGGGATGAGGTGCCCGCTCACGATGGCATCTTCAAAGTCGTGCACCGAATATGCAACGTCGTCTGCGAAGTCCATGACTTGGGCCTCGATGCACTTGCGGTTGCCGGCCGAGCCTTTGCGCATCCAGCGGAAGACGTCGAGGTCATCCTGGTAGACACCGAACTTGATGTTCTCGTCGGTTGCGGCGTCGAGTGGAGTGGCGTCGCTTCTGGTCCACGGATATTTGCAAGTGGCATCCAAGGATGCGCGGGTGAGGTTCAAACCAAGCGAGCGACCATCGGCCGCGAAAACTTTTGGCTCGATGCGAGTAAGCAGACGCAGAGTTTGCGCATTGCCCTCGAAGCCGCCGATGTCGCGAGCCCAGCTGTTGAGCGCGGTTTCACCGTTGTGACCAAATGGTGGGTGGCCTAGATCGTGAGCCAGGCAGGCCATGTCGACGACCTCTGGGTTGAGCCCAAGCTCCGCGCCCATCTCGCGACCGACCTGAGCGACCTCGAGCGAGTGAGTAAGACGGGTGCGAGCGAAGTCGCCGCTTGATGGCGAGAGCACCTGGGTCTTGGCGCCGAGTCGGCGAAGTGCGCTCGAGTGCAGCACGCGGGCACGGTCACGGGCGAACTCACCTCGGCGAGTGTTTGCACTGCGGGTTTCAGGCAGAAAGCGTTCGCGATCGAAATCGCTGTAACCGGGTTCTAACGAATCCACCTATCCACCTGACACATTCAGCTCGGCGTCTAGCAACATTCGGGCGTCGCCCGCGTCGAGACTCTGCGACTCTAGCCAGCGCTCAGGCAGACTGCACGACTTAACCCCACCCTGACGGCCACGAGGGCCCTCTGCCTCTTCACCCGGATAGGGAGCAGACCAGTCGATGGTCGCCAAGATCTCATCCATGTGCTCAAGCGACTGCACCTGGGCCAGGGCCGCGCGGAACTCGCCACCGACCGGATAGCCCTTGAAATACCAGGCAACATGCTTGCGAATGTCGCGGCAGGCGTGGTCTTCGTTCTCGAAGTATTCAACTAGCAACTCGGCGTGACGCTTGAACGCTTTGGCAACCTCGCCGAGAGTCGGTTGCACCAAATCGATGGCGGCGTTTGAGTTTGGGTCGCGCTGATATTCATCGAACGCCTTTTGCAAATCTGAGAACAACCAGGGGCGACCTAGGCAACCGCGACCAACGACAACTCCATCGACTCCGGTTTGGCGCATCATGCGAATAGCATCGGCTGCGCTCCAGATGTCACCATTACCGAGCACCTGAACATCTGGCAGTGCCTCGCGCAAGTCGGCAATCGCGTTCCAGTCTGCTTCGCCCGAGTAGTAGTCACTTGCGGTGCGACCGTGAAGAGCGATGGCGGTGACGCCGGCATCGCGGGCGATCTTGCCCGCATCCAAGAAGGTTAGGTGCTCGGAGTCGATGCCCTTGCGCATCTTCACCGTGAGTGGAATTTGGCCGGCGGCACGCACTGCCTGCTGCACAATTGCCTCGAAAAGGTCCCGCTTCCAAGGAAGAGCCGCACCGCCACCCTTGCGAGTGACCTTAGGAACCGGGCAGCCAAAGTTGAGATCGATGTGATCTGCTTTGTCTTCGTCGACCAACAACTTCACCGCGCGTGCGATGGTTGCCGGGTCGACACCGTAAAGCTGAACACTGCGAATCTCTTCGCTCGGATGATGACCAATGATTCGAAGCGAACCCTCGGTCTGCTCGACTAAGGCGCGCGAGGTAACCATCTCGCTGACATAGAGGCCGCCACCGAATTCGCGGCAGAGCCTGCGAAAAGCGGTGTTGGTGATGCCAGCCATCGGCGCCAGCACAACCGGCGTCTTGATGGCTAACTTGCCGTACTGCAGCGCAGCGCGGCCCTCACTCGTCATCGACTAGCCAACCAACTTCGCTGCGAGGTAGCCACGCAGGCTTGATAGCGAGACGCGCTCCTGCGACATGGTGTCGCGCTCACGCACGGTAACCGCCTGGTCTTCCAACGAGTCGAAGTCGACGGTGACACAGAACGGAGTTCCGATCTCATCCTGGCGACGGTAACGACGGCCGATTGCGCCCGAGTCGTCGAAGTCGATGTTCCAGTGACCGCGAAGCTCCTGTGCAAGGTCGCGAGCAACCGGCGACAGGTCTTCGTTGCGAGAAAGCGGAAGCACTGCAACCTTGATTGGCGCTAGGCGGTAGTCGAGGCGAAGCACGGTGCGAACATCGACGCCACCCTTGGTGTTTGGCGCTTCGTCTTCTGCGTAAGCATCGACCAAGAAGGCCATCAGCGAACGGGTCAGACCGGCCGCAGGCTCGATAACGTATGGGGTCCAGCGTTCGCCCTTGACCTGGTCAAAGTAGCTCAGGTCAACGCCCGACTCCTTCGAGTGCACGGTCAGGTCGTAGTCGGTGCGGTTCGCAATGCCCTCGAGCTCGCCGAACTCACTGCCCTGGAAGCCGAACTTGTACTCGATGTCGACGGTGCGCTTCGAGTAGTGCGAAAGCTTTTCCTTCGGGTGTTCGAACAGGCGCAGGTTATCTGGGTTAATGCCCAGGTCGGTGTACCAGTCGTAACGGGTCTTGATCCAGTAGTCGTGCCACTGCTCATCGGTACCTGGCTCAACGAAGAATTCCATTTCCATCTGCTCGAACTCGCGAGTTCTGAAGATGAAGTTTCCAGGAGTGATCTCGTTGCGGAAAGACTTTCCGATCTGACCGATGCCGAACGGTGGCTTCATGCGAGCGGCGCCAAGCACGTTAGCGAAGTTCACGAAGATTCCCTGCGCGGTTTCTGGGCGCAGGTAGTGCAGGCCGCTCTCATCCTCGATTGGGCCGAGGTAGGTCTTGAGCAAGCCGTTGAATAGCTTCGGCTCGGTCCAGATGTCTTTGTTGCCACAGGCAGGGCAGGCAATCTCGGCCATTGACGAAGGCGAGCGGCCCTTCTTCTCTTCGAAGGCCTCTTCGAGGTGGTCTGCGCGGAAACGCTTGTGGCACGAGGTGCACTCAATCAGCGGGTCGACGAACTCACGAACGTGGCCCGAGGTCTCCCAGACTTTGCGAGGCAAGATGACAGACGAGTCGAGACCGACGACATCCTCGCGGCTGTTGACCATTGCACGCCACCACTGGCGCTTGATGTTTTCTTTGAGCTCGACGCCGAGTGGTCCGTAGTCCCAGGCGGAGCGGGTTCCTCCGTAGATCTCGCCGGCCGGGAACACAAAGCCGCGGCGCTTGGCGAGGGAGATAACTGAATCGAGACGGTTAGGGGTTGCCATGAGCACTCCTATTCAGGCAATCATTCCCGAGGCGCCGCCGGATGCAGTGCTGGTTGATCGCGAAGCTCTAAGTCTAGTTTGACCGAGTTCTTTTGGGCTTGTCTATTGCCCCGCCGAATCGACGCGAACGACCGCCGAACTGCCCAATCGCCTGCCAAAGCGTGGTGCGGTCGAAGTCAGGCCACAGGGTGTCGACGAAGACCATCTCGGCATAGGCCGACTGCCAGAGCAAGAAGTTTGAGATGCGCTGCTCGCCGGATGAACGAATAAAGAGGTCAACGTCAGGAAGCCAGTTGCTCTGCAGTGCGGCTTGGATGGTCTTCTCGGTGACCTTGCCGGCGGTCAACTCGCCAGCTGCCACCTTTTTGGTGATCTCGTTTACGGCATCCGTGATTTCGATGCGAGAACCGTAGTTGATGCACATGGTCAAAGTGAGGGTCTTGTTTTTGCGGGTCAGGGCCTCGGCCTCTTGCAGATCTTCGATCACGGTGGCCCAAAGCTTCGGGCGACGACCTGCCCAGCGAATGCGAACTCCCCAGGCGTTGAACTGGTCGCGGCGACGGTGAATCACTTCGCGGTTGAAGCCCATCAGAAAGCGCACCTCGTCTGGCGAGCGTTTCCAGTTCTCGGTCGAGAAAGCGAAGACGGTTAGAAACTCGACTCCGGCTTCGATGCAGCCAGCAACGACCTCGTTGAGCGATGCCTCACCTGCGCGATGGCCCTCGACGCGAGTGAGCCCGCGCGCGTTGGCCCAGCGGCCGTTGCCATCCATGACGATTGCGACGTGGCGCGGAACGCCGGCAAACTTCGGAACCTTCACGCCAGGCTTTTTCACCGGCTGTAGTTGATCGGCCATTAATGCTCCACGTGTTGCAAAGATTTGAGTCCGCGCTCGATGTGCCATTGAGCGTATGCGGCAACGATACCGCTTGCTGCCTGCGTGGTCTTCTCGTCTGCGCCATCTGCGATTTGCCACTCGCCCGCCAACAATGCACCCAACAACTCGGATGTCGCCATATCAATCAACGCAGCACCCATGGGCTTGCAGTCTTCACAGACCACACCACCGACCTGAATCACGAAAGCGCGGTGCGAACCCTCTTTGCCGCAGCGCACGCACTCTACAAAGTTGGGAGCCCATCCGGCGATTGAAAGTGCGCGAAGCAGATAGCTAGAGAGGATGTGTTGCGGCGAGTGTTCTTTGTTGGCCATCGAACGAAGCGCGCCAACCAACAAAAGGTATTGCTGCGGGGTTGCCATCTCGCCGGTGAGTCGCTCGGCTGTCTCAACCATGGCGGTGGCCGCGGTGTATGCCGCGTAGTCGTCGACGATGCTTGCACCATAGGCTGACAGGGTCTCGGCCTGACTCACAGTGTCGAGGTTTCGCCCCTCATAAAACTGAATGTCGGCAACCATGAACGGCTCGAGTCGCGCGCCAAACTTCGAGGCCGTTCGACGAACCCCCTTGGCAACCGCGCGAACCTGGCCGTGAGACTTGCTCAAAAACGTGACGATGCGATCGGCTTCACCCAGCTTGTGGGTGCGCAGCACAACGGCTTCGTCTCGGTAGGTAGGCACAGAACAAGTATTCGGCAGAGCAGCCGAAATTCTCGGATGCTCGCGCAGTAGCCAGCGGTTGCTAGCGGATTGCGCGGTTTACGCCAGAGATGATCGCCTTGAGCGATGCGGTTGCGATGTCGCCATCGATGCCAACGCCCCAGAGGCTCTTGCCGGCAACGTTCAGCTCGATGTAGGCAGCGGCCTGGGCATCGCCCGAAGCACCAAGTGTGTGCTCAACGTAGTCGAGCAACTCGGCCTTGACGCCCTGCTGAGCTAGCACGTTCATGAACGCCGAGATCGGGCCGTTTCCGGTTCCGTTCAGTGCAACCTCGTTTGCGCCATCACGAAGCACGACCTCGATGTTGACCACGCCATCCATGTCGCTGTCGGTGCGCAGCTTCTTGAGTTCGAAGCGACCCCACTTCTTTTCGGCATCCTTGGCAGGCAGGTATTCGTCGGTGAAGATGTCCCACAGCTGTTCGCTGGTGACCTCGCCGCCGCCGGCATCGGTAACGTTCTGAACCACGCGCGAGAACTCGATCTGCAGCTTGCGAGGCAGATCGATGTTGTGGTCGGCCTTCAACAGGTATGCCACACCACCCTTGCCCGACTGCGAGTTCACACGAATAACTGCCTCGTATGAACGGCCGACGTCCTTTGGGTCGATTGGCAAATAAGGCACGGCCCAGACCAACTCGTCGACATCGACACCCTTG
>CAITNA010000002.1 GCA_903893675.1 uncultured Micrococcales bacterium | reverse complement strand
CGCGGCGCACGATTTCGATGTCGCCAGACTTGCGGATCAGCTTGACTCCGCGAATGCCGTGCACGGCCTTGCCGCGGTTAGTGCGGATCTCCTTGACCTTCACCTTGAGCTTCATTTCGAGCCAGGCGGCGAGCAGGTCGGTCGATGGCGAGTCAGATGCACCGGTGACCTCAACCTCGACTACTGGGTCGTAAGGCGGCTGATCGAGAATCGCTGCGAGCTGAGCACGCCACAGGGTTAGGCGAGTCCAGGCAAAATCGCTGTCTCCAGGGGCATAGGTCTTCGCGAGCTTGCGAAGGAACGCGTGTGGGTCTTTCTGCGAAGCAGCGTCGGTGATGCGACGCGTGGCAATCTTGCCGATCTCGCTGTGCTTCGGGTTCTCAGGTGCCTCGTTTGGCCACCAGGCGACCACTGGGGCGTCTGGCAAGAGCAAACCCGTAACCAGACCCGCTGGGTGAGTGCCGGCTTCACCGTGAGCACGAAGCACGATTACCTCGGATGCACCTGCATCGCCGCCGACACGAATTTGTGCGTCGAGCTTTGCGGCCTTAGTCTTCGGGCCGTCGTTTTCGGCAAGCACGATGATGCGACATGGGTGTTCGCGTGAAGCCTCGTTTGCGGCCTTAACGGCAGACTCGATGCCTGAGAACTTGGTCTGGATGATCAGTGTGAGCACGCGACCGAGCGCGACAACGCCGCCCTCTTCGCGCATCTCTACAAGAGCCTTCGAGACCTTGCTAATGGTGGTGTTTGGTAGGTCTTTGATCACGGGAGTCTCCAAGCGCGTCCGTCGAGTTTCAACATGTCATCTGCACTGGTTGGACCCCAGCTGCCAGGTGCGTACTGCTGTGGCTTGCCCTTCTTGGCCCAGAACTCCTCGATTGGGTCGAGGATCTTCCATGACAGCTCTACCTCTTCGTGACGAGGGAACAGCGGTGGGTCACCGAGCAGAACATCCAAGATCAAACGCTCGTATGCCTCAGGGCTGGCCTCGGTAAATGCGTGACCATAACCGAAGTCCATGGTCACGTCGCGAACCTGCATGCCAACTCCTGGAACCTTCGAACCGAACCGGATGGTCACACCCTCGTCAGGCTGAACGCGAATCACGAGAGCATTCTGACCGAGGGCACTGGTCTGCGATTCGGCAAACAGCTGCTGGGGAGCACGCTTGAACACGACGGCAATCTCAGTGACACGACGACCAAGGCGCTTGCCCGCACGCAGATAGAACGGAACGCCCGCCCAGCGACGGGTGTTGATGTCTAGGCGCATCGCTGCATAGGTCTCGGTGACAGACTTCGGGTTCATGCCGTCTTCTTGCAAGAAGCCGAGAACCTCTTCGCCACCTTGCCAACCGCCGGCGTATTGACCGCGAGCGGTGTACTTGCCGAGATCGCTAGGCAGCGTGACCGCCGATAGAACCTTTTCCTTCTCAGCGCGAAGATCGGCTGCGTCGAATGAAACTGGCTCTTCCATCGCAGTCAAGGCAAGCAGCTGAAGCAAGTGGTTCTGAATCACGTCTCGAGCAGCACCGATGCCGTCGTAGTAACCGGCACGACCGCCAACACCGATGTCTTCGGCCATGGTGATCTGAACGTGGTCGATGTAGTTTGCGTTCCACAGCGGCTCAAACATCTGGTTTGCAAAACGAAGCGCAAGGATGTTCTGCACTGTCTCTTTGCCGAGGTAGTGGTCGATGCGGAATACCGAGTCGGCAGG
>CAITNA010000001.1 GCA_903893675.1 uncultured Micrococcales bacterium | reverse complement strand
TCGATGAGCTCAGTCGGCAGCTGGTTGCCCGGGGTGTGCGGCTCGATGCCAGCGCGAAACAAAAGTTCGGCGCGATAAACGTTGCCGATGCCTGCAACGACATCCTGGTTCATAAGTAGCAGACCGATCGGCTGCTTGGATGAACGAACCCGCTCAATAAAACGTGCACTCTCTTTGCCGCCGCGGTCTGGGTTCAGCGGGTCAGGCCCGAGTCGGTTTTCAATCTGCTTGACCTCGGTGGCGTCGATAACCTCGCAGGCGGTCGGGCCTCGCAGCTCGGCAATGGCAAGTGGCGATGCAAAGCGTGCGCGCACCTGACCCTTCACCTCTGGCCAATCCCCTGCCGGATGCAACTGCCACTTGCCGTAAATGCCGAGGTGTATGCGCAAGGTGAGACCGCCCTCGAATTCGAGAAACAGCTGCTTGCCGATTGCACGAGCGCGATTCAGTTTGCAATTGTCGATGAGTCGTGCATCCGAGTTGAAGCGACCCTGCGGCGAGTCGACTCGCAGTTTGTGACCGGCGAAAAGTTTGTTGAAGTCGTTTGCCGTTCGATGAACGGTATGACCCTCTGGCATTTGAGCTGGCTCGACCTAGAGAATTTCGCCAGATTGCTCGAATGCGGCAATCTTGCCGATGCGACGCACGTGACGCTCGTCGTGACTGAATGGCTCGGCAATGAACCAACGAACCAACTGCAGCACTTCATCCTGGCTGTGTTGACGAGCGCCGATGGCAATCACGTTTGCATCGTTGTGTTCGCGGGCAAGCTTTGCCGTTGACTCGTTCCAGGCCAGCGCGGAACGAATGCCCTTAACCTTGTTCGCGGCGATCTGCTCGCCGTTGCCCGAACCGCCGAGCACGACGCCGAGCGCCGCAATCTCGGCCTGCTGGTCGCGAATCACCGCGAGCGCGGCGTTGATGCAAAAGCTTGGGTAGTCATCGAGCGGGTCGTAGCTCTGTGGTCCGTGGTCGAACACCTCGTGGCCATCTTTGCCAAGCTGCTCAATCAGAAAGTGGCTGATTTCGAGGCCGGCGTGATCTGTGGCGATGTGGATACGCATGATGACCCTTCTATTGCCTAAATCTTAGGTCGCGGCGGGCGCACGAAGTAAAGGTAGGTAACCAGGCCACCGGTGATGCAGGCTCCCCAGAGAATCATGACGAGAACATAGAACAGCGAAGCCCCGGCCGTTGCCGACTTCGGCAGGTTCAGTGTGAAGTATTCGGTAATTGCCGCGATGACCAGGCTCGAAATTGCCAGATTGGTGACGAGTCTGAAGTTCAGGCTGCGATTTCGCACTGCAAGCCCGACTACCGCCCAAAGCGTGAAGACCACAGGCAGATAGAACATGCCCATGCTGGTGAGCACCTGCAGGCCTGCGTTGAAATCACCCATGGTGATCACATAGGCAATGCCGCAGAGCAGCACGGCTACCGCCATGGTGGCACTGGCTTCGGTTAGGGGAGTTTGACGAAATCGCATCCCATTAGGCTAACTAACGATTCCAAAGAAGGAGCAATTGTGCCAGGAGAAAACCTAACCAGAGTCGAAGCTCAGGACCGCGCCCGAATTTTGAAGGTTCACGGCTATGACGTCGTGCTCGACCTGACCACCAGCGACCGAACCTTCCGTTCGACCACCACCGTCACTTTCTCGTGCAACCAACCTGGCGCTGACACCTTTATTGATGCCATCACCGACAAAGTGCACAGCATCACCCTCAATGGCGAGCCACTCGACGTTGCCAAGCACTCAGACGGCATTCGCATCAGCCTGCCGAACCTGCAGAGCGAGAACGAACTTGTCGTTGACTCGGATGCGCTTTACATGAACACCGGCGAAGGCCTTCACCGTTTCGTTGACCCAGTCGACAACGAGGTCTACCTCTACACCCAGTTCGAGGTTCCTGACTCACGCCGCATGTTCGCAGTGTTCGAGCAGCCAGACCTCAAGGCTCGCTTCACTTTCCACGTCACCGCTCCAGATCGCTGGAAGGTTGTGTCAAACCAGCCGACTCCAAAGCCTGAGCACGCAGGCGACAGCAAGGCCATCTGGCACTTCGAGCCGACCCCAGTCATCTCGTCTTACATCACCGCACTTATTGCCGGCCCATACACCGAGTCGCGCTCGCAGTTGACCTCGTCGAACGGCAAGGTAATTCCGCTCGGCGTCTTCTGCCGTGCATCCTTGGCCCCATTCATGGATGCCGACTACATCTTCGACAAGACCCGCGAAGGCTTCGAGTTCTA